>NZ_JAGGDL010000010.1:0-101404 GCF_017653575.1 Pseudoalteromonas sp. K222D | reverse complement strand
TAGGGGGAAGTCCCAATGACAAGTGTGGCAATTATGCTAGAAGTTGCTAGCTCCGCGTAGCGGCTTTGTTCAACAGCTTATTGAACACCACTTTGGGGGTTTATAACACCCCAAAACGGCGTATATTACATGGCTCAATAGTTCCACTAAATAACTACAATGTAAACAAGTAATTACGTATGTTATAAAATCACCGTTGTTAAAATACCCCAAAACGACTTTTAATAATGTTATTGGACAAAATACAAGCAACTGTCTATATATACAGTATCAGACTTAAATAATTGAATATCATTTATGAAATCTCTCTTTCTAACCATGATTAAAGATCATATGTATAGCAAGCGTTATGCAAAGAGCACTATTGAAGCTTATTTGTTTTGGATAGCTGCCTATATCCGCTTTAATAATATGCAACACCCAAGCTCTATGGGGGATACTCAAGTGGAATTATATTTAAATCATTTAGTAAACTCGCAAAATGTAGCGCAAGGCACACAAGCCCAGGCATTGAATGCGCTAAGTTTTCTATATAAAGAAATAATTAAAAGTCCTCTCTCATTATCATTAGATTTTGTAAAAAGTGAACGCCCTAGGAAATTACCCGTTGTGCTTACACAAACAGAAGTTTCAGCGTTATTTAAACACTGTATTACAAAGCATTATTTAGCGTGTGCACTACTTTATGGTAGCGGTATGCGGTTAATGGAGGTACTACGTTTGCGGATACAAGATATTGACTTTGATTATAACTGTGTTCGAATTTGGGATGGTAAAGGGGGCAAAAATCGTGTTGTAACGCTTGCAGGAGAACTGATACCACAAATACGAACACAAATTCAATTAGTCGATAATTATTTACAATTAGACCTAAATAACCCGCTGTTTTGTGGCGTGTATATGCCGCATTTATTACGTAAAAAATATCCAAATCATAACAAACAGCTGGGTTGGCAATATTTATTTCCATCTTATAAACTCAGTATTGATCCTGAGAGTAAACAGCTAAGGCGCCATCATATTGATGAAAAGCAATTACAGCGCGCTGTAAAAAAAGCGGCTTTTAATGCACACATTAATAAACACGTTACGCCACATACTTTGCGCCACTCATTCGCTACGCACTTACTGCAAAGCGGCGCTGATATACGCACAGTACAAACACAACTCGGGCACAGCGATATTCGTACAACACAAATATATACCCATGTTTTACAGCAAGGTGCTAATGGTGTTATTAGCCCTTTTTCAAGATTATAAGCTTCCCTATTTAAAACAAAAAAGCACAACCCACACGAGTTATGCTTTTTTAATTAATCTTAAACCAACTCATTTTACAAACGAATGCCGCCGTCTATTTCTACTACGCGACCGGTAAAAAAGTCGTTTTCGATAATATATTGTGCGGTATGGGCTATTTCTGCAGTTTCACCTAAACGCCCTACTGGGGTTACGCTAAGCATGCGCTCTTTAGCTTCTGGTTTCATTACGTCGGTCATTGCGGTGCTTATAACACCTGGTGCAATTGCGCCTACGCGAATACCAAAACGGCCAAGCTCTTTAGCCCATGTAGTAGTAAGCGCTACAACGCCTGCTTTTGAAGCAGCGTAGTTTGTTTGCCCTATGTTTCCGGCGCGCGCTACACTCGACATATTAACAATAACGCCGCCTTTGCCCGACTCAATCATATGGCTGGCAGCTTCTCGGCCTGCCAAAAACACGCCAGTAAGGTTTACGTCTATTACTGATTGAAATTGCTCAAGCGACATTTTTTTAACTACTTTGCCGTCTTTTGCTTTAATAAACATGCCATCGCGTAAAATACCGGCGTTGTTGATCAATACACCAATATGGCCAAAGTCGCTATTAATGGTGTTAAATACCGCTTCCATTTCGCTCTCGTTGGTAACGTTGGCAGCGTAGCCTTGAATACTCGTAGTTACGCCGTCAAGTTGACTTAATTGCTCAGTTGCTGTGTTAAGTGCATCTTGCGCCATATCGATTAGGGCAATGTTTGCGCCCATTTTTGCAAACTTTTGCGCCATGGCAAAACCCAAGCCTTGTGCGCCACCGGTTATTACTACCGTGTTATTTTTAATTTCCACGCGTTACCCCTACTTCGAAAATAATTTAAATATGGCACTAAAATCTTCAGTACCCGCACCTTGGTGCTGCAGTGTAGCGTATAAGTCGTTGGCCATTGAGCCCATTGGCGTGGCTGATTTACTTTGTTTTGCTGCTTCCATTGCCAAGCCTAGATCTTTCGCCATTAGATCGACCATAAAGCCTGGTTTGTATTCGTTACTTGCAGGAGCCGACTCCATTACACCTGGGCACGGGTTATATAACTCTAACGTCCAGTTACGCCCTGAGCTTGCGGTCATTATGTCGCTAAGCACTTTAGGATCTAGGCCATTATTTATACCCATTTGTAGTGCTTCGCTGGTGCCTGCCATTAAAATGCTCAACAGCATATTATTACATATTTTTGCTACTTGCCCTGCGCCAATGTCGCCTGCATGAAAAATATTTTTGCCCATATCAACCAGCACAGTATTGGCTTTGTCGAACGCGGCTTTATCGCCACCTACTATAAAGGTAAGTGTGCCGGCGGTTGCGCCTGCAACGCCACCCGATACCGGTGCATCTACAAAGCTAATACCTTGCTGTGCTAACTCTTTACCAACCACGCGCGCCGATTCGGCATCTATGGTTGAGCAATCAATAACTAAGGTGGTTTTGCTTAAGCTGTTAATTAGCCCGTTTTCGCCCAAATAAAGCGCTTTAACATGCTTGCCAGCAGGTAACATGCTAATAAGTATGTCTACGTTGTTGGCACATTGCGTTGCATCTGCGGCTGCGTTTGCACCTTTGCTTTTTAGCTCGTTAACTGTATTTTGGTTTAAGTCGAACACACTTACTGTGTGCCCTGCTTTAATAAGGTTTGCCGCCATTGGCCCACCCATATTGCCTAAACCAATAAATCCTATATTGAGTTTGCTCATAGCTTTAGCCTTGTTGTAATTGTTTAAGTGGGTGGTTATTGCCATAGCGATCTTCAAAAAAGCTATCTACCACTGAGCTTGGCACGTCGCTGAGTGTTTTGTATTGCCAGTTTGGCGCACCGTCTTTGTCGATTAACAATGCACGTATACCTTCTTGAAACTCACCCACTTCGCCGGCACGTACCGACATACCTAGCTCCATTCTAAAACACTCAGCAAGGCTTTTGCCTTTACTGGTTTTTAATTGGCGGCTTACTAACGCACAGCTTAGCGGACAACCATGCTTAAGCGATTTTTGCGCTTTTAGTAGCCATTTGTCGTCTGTGTTTAAGTTTAAAATATAGTCAACCTGTTGTTGTAGCGTAGTAAACTCAGCAAGTTCTTGAATAGTTGCCAAATTTGCTTTGATATTACCTTTAGGTAAACGCCCTGATTGCTGATCTAAATCAGTTAACAGCGTAGTAAGTTTTTCGTGATTTAAGCTGGCCGTTTTACCCCACTTAATGCTGAGTAAACCCGCTAAAAGTGCATCGTATTTGTCTGCTTTTACATAGTGATCGGCAAGGGCAACAAAACGGGCATCGTCGCAATTTATAGACGCTGACGTAAGCCCTAAAAATAATCCAACACTGTGAGGCATTTTATGTAAAAAATAACTGCCGCCAACATCTGGGTATAAGCCAATAGTTTGCTCAGGCATTGCTATACGCGATGTTTCGGTTACTACGCGGTGGCTTGCACCGGCCATTAAGCCTAAGCCGCCGCCCATTACAATACCGTTACCCCACACTAATAATGGCTTTTCGTAACAGTGAATTAAATAGTCAAGGCGATACTCTTGCGTAAAAAAATCCTCTACTAAGTCGCTTGCGCTGCCTTGAGCCATAGCGTGGTGCAAACTTACAACATCGCCGCCAGCACAAAAGGCTTTGTCGCCTGCGCCTTTTAATACCACCATGGCAATACTGCTGTCTTGCGCCCATGCTTTTAGTTGCGGCTCTAATAGTTTGATCATTTCAAAATTAAGGGCGTTTAACGACTTTGGTGCATTTAGCGTAGCAAACGCTATTAAAGCACCGTTTGACGCGGTTGCCGTTTCGAATACGACTGCGTCATCTGCATGATTTAATAATGTTAAGCCGCTCATTAGCCGTTCACCCAATTTGCACGACGCTTTTCTAAAAAGGCACTTACGCCTTCTTGCTGATCTTCGGTGTCAAATAAGGCCACAAATAACTCACGTTCTAGCGGTAAAATGCTCGCCATAGGCTGATGACGCCCTTTTTGAATCAATGTTTTACATGCTGCAACCGAAGACGGACTTTGATCGGCCACTTGGTTAGCTAGTTTAAGTGCTGCAGCAAAGCTTTCGCCTTGTGGAACAACTTCTTCAATTAAGCCAATTTGCAGTGCTTTGTCGGCTTTTAAGCGCTCGCCACATAAAATCATGCGTTTTGCCCAGCCTTCGCCAACCAGCCATGCTAGGTTTTGTGTACCACCAGCGCACGGTAGTAAACCTACTTTAGCTTCAGGAAGCGCCATTTGTGCTTGCTCTTCAGCAATACGAATATCACACGCGAGTGCTACTTCTAAACCACCGCCCATGGCATAGCCATTAATAGCCGCAACCGACACGCCCCTAAAGTTACTAAGTGCTTCAAATGCTTCGCCAAATACGCGCGACATTTCGGCGGCTACGCCTTTATCGCCACCGGCAAACAAGTTTAAGTCGGCACCGGCACTAAAAAACTTTTCGCCTTCGCCGGTAAGCACTAGTGCATAAATATTTTTATTTTTGTTTAGCTTATTAACGGTGTTTTTTAAGGCAATTAATGTGTCTTTGGTCCAGGTATTTGCTGGCGGGTTTGACATAGTTAATATGGCTACATGACCTTCGGTCGTTAATTCAATGCTAGGATTAGACTTAGTATTTGACTCTGACATAAATAACTCCTTATAAAACTTCGCTGGCTGACTCTGCTAAAATACGACGCGCTATAATAACGCGCATAATTTCGTTAGTGCCTTCTAAAATTTGGTGTACACGTACATCACGTACATGGCGCTCTAATGGGTATTCTTTAATATAACCATAGCCACCATGAATTTGCAGGGCGTCGTTACATACGGTAAAGCCCACATCGGTTGCAAAACGTTTTGCCATAGCACAATACGTGGTTTTTTCGCTGTCGTTATTATCAAGCTTAAACGCAGCCAGCCTTACCATTTGGCGCGCGGCTACAAGCTCGGTGTTCATATCGGCAATTTTAAACTGCAGCGCTTGAAACGCGGCCAGTGGTTTACCAAACTGAGTACGTTCTTTTAAATATTCGCGGGCCGTATTAAGCGCCGCTTGCGCCGTGCCAATTGAACAGGTTGCAATATTAATGCGCCCACCATCAAGGCCTTGCATAGCAAATTTAAAACCTTCGCCTTCTGCACCTAATAAGTTATGCGCCGGAATACGTACATCTTCAAAGCTAATTAAGCGTGTAGGTTGTGCGTTCCAGCCCATTTTTTCTTCGGCTTTACCGTATTCAACACCTTTAGCGTCGGCAGGCACTATAAAGGCCGAAATACCTTTAGGGCCATCGCATCCGGTGCGCGCCATCACCACTAATACTTCGGTTTCGCCCGCGCCCGAAATAAACATTTTTGAGCCGTTAATTACGTATTCGTCGCCATCGCGTACTGCTTTGGTTTTTAGCGATGCGGCGTCTGAACCAGAGCCTGGCTCTGTTAAACAATACGATGCCAGTAAGTCGCCAGTAACTAGTTGTTCGCAGTATTTGTCTTTAGCGGCGTCAGTACCAAAGCTTGCTACCATCCAAGTGGCCATATTATGTATGGTTAACATGGCTGTTGTTGCGGTACAGCCCATAGCAAGTTGTTCAAAAATAATGCTTGAATCTAAGCGCGATAAGCCAAGGCCACCGGCTTCTTCTGGCGTGTAAAGGCCACAAAAACCTAGTTCGCCTGCCGCTTTAATCGTGTCTTTAGGAAAAATATGTTCGCGGTCCCACTTAGCAGCGTAAGGTGCGAGTTCTGAGTCAGCAAACTGACGTGCTGTTTGAGCAAATGCTTGCTGATCATCTGATAAATTAAAGTCCATATAGACCTCTTCAATTAGTTATGTGTTGTCTAGGTGATTAGTGAAGAGCAACGAAGGTAATAGGAGTTACCTTCGTGCCCTTCTTTATTATTAATTATGCTTTTTAAACTATTTATTATGAGTAATTACTTTAAGTTAATGCTCATATTTGGACCCGACGCTATGTCGTCTTCAAACCAACGTGAAGTAATGGTTTTAGTTTCGGTATAAAAACGAATACCTTGCTTACCGTAAGTGTGAGTGTCGCCATAAAACGAGCCTTTCCAACCAGTAAACGAAAAGAACGGCAGTGGCACCGGAATTGGCACGTTAATACCTACTTGGCCTACTTCAATTTCGTGTTGGAACTTACGCGCAACCGCGCCGCTTGAGGTAAACAGCGATGTGCCGTTACCATATGGGCTGTCGTTTATTAGCGCAATGGCTTCATCTAATGTATCTACAAACATACACGCCAGTACGGGACCAAAAATTTCTTCTTTATATAAGTCCATGTCTTTAGTTACATCGGTAAACAACGTTGGGCCTACCCAGTTACCTTGCTCGTAGCCTTCAACCGTAAAGTTTGAGCCGTCAATTAAACACTTAGCGCCTTGCTCTTTACCACCGGCAATAAGCGATAAAATACGTGCTTTTGCAGCCGGTGACGTTTGCGGGCCATACGCTGCGCCTGCATCATCCCATACGCCTGGGCGTACACCTTCAAAACCCGCTTTAATTTCATCAACCCAGTCTTTTGCTTGGCCAACAAATACCGCAACCGAAATACCCATACAACGCTGACCAGCGGCACCAACCGACGCGCCAACTAAGTTATTTACCACATGCGATTTGCTGGCATCAGGCATAATAACCATGTGGTTTTTAGCACCCACACACGCTTGTACGCGTTTAAGATTTGCTGTGCCTTTTGAATAAATATAAGCGCCAACGCCACACGAGCCAACAAACGAAATAGCGCGTACTGCTTTATCCTCTAATATGCGATCTACTTGTGGTTTTGTACCATGTACTACTTGTAACACGCCTTTTGGCGCGCCAGCTTCCATAAATAACTCAGCTAAGCGCATTGGCGTAAGTGGATCTTGTTCAGACGGTTTTAAAATAAAGGTGTTACCACACACAATTGCCAGCGGAAACATCCACAATGGGATCATTGCCGGAAAGTTAAACGGCGTAATACCCGCACACACACCTAATGGTTGCATGTAAGAATACGTATCGATTTTACGCGCTACGTTTTCCATGGTTTCGCCCATCATTAATGACGGTGCGTTAGCCGCTTGCTCAACTACTTCAATGCCACGCCATACGTCGCCTTTAGCGTCTTCAAAGGTTTTACCCAGCTCATGACAAATAATAGTGGCAAGCTCGTCGTGATGCTCTTTTAATAGCGCAGCGTATTTCATCATAATGCGCGCACGTTCAGTAATTGGCACATCTTTCCACGTTTTAAACGTTTCTGAAGCCGAGGCAATAGCTGCATCCATTTCTGCGTCTGTGGTGCAAGGTACTTGGGCTAGCACTTCTTGGTTGGCTGGGTTTATTACGTCAATAAGTTCTTTTGAGCTTGATTGAATAAATTCGCCGTTAATCAGTAGTGGTACTTGGTGCATAATTAAATCCTGTTTTATAAGAGTGTTAGTGCAGCTTTATTATTATAATTAGCGCTGCATTGATTATTATTTTATGATAAAAAATTAAAGTGCTTCTACTGCCATGGCCACGGCTTCACCGCCACCAATACATAAAGACGCTACGCCTTTTTTAAGGCCGCGATTTTTAAGTGCATGAATAAGCGTTACTAAAATACGTGCGCCGCTTGCACCAATTGGATGGCCCAATGCACATGCACCGCCGTTTACGTTTACTTTGTTTTCATCTAGTTTAAGCTCGTTAATAGCAAGCATAGTAACCATGGCAAACGCTTCGTTAATTTCCCACAGGTCAACATCGGCTGTAGTCCAACCGGCTTTTTCTAGTACCTTGTTCATTGCGCCCACTGGCGCTACTGTAAATTCGCTTGGTTTTTGAGAATGCGTGCTGTGCGCTACAATTTTACAAAGCGGGGTTAAGCCCTGCTCTTTGGCTTTTGACTCGCTCATTAAAATAAGTGCTGCGCCACCGTCTGAAATTGACGATGAGTTAGCGGCTGTAATAGTGCCGTCTTTTTTAAATGCAGCACGCAGGCTCGGAATTTTTTCTGGGCGGGCATTACCTGGTTGCTCGTCAATCGCAACGGTAACGTCGCCTTTGCGTGTTTGCATAGTGTGCGGTGCAACTTCGTTATTAAAGCTGCCGTTTTCAATTGCGGCTTTTGCTTTGGTAAGCGAGCTTAGTGCAAAGTTATCCATTTGTTCACGGCCTATACCGTATTCATCAGCGGTGTCTTGTGCAAAACAACCCATTGCTTTGTTGTCGTAAGCATCTTCAAGGCCATCGCTCATCATGTGATCTTTAATTTCGCCATGCCCCATGCGCATGCCGCCGCGAGCTTTAGGAATAAAGTACGGTGCATTACTCATACTTTCCATGCCACCAGCCACTGCTGAGTTTATAGAGCCCGCTTTAATTAGATCATGTGCCAACATTGCCGCTTTTAAGCCAGAGCCACACACTTTATTTATAGTGGTAGCGCCCGTGCTAAGTGCTAGGCCTGCTTTTAACATTGCTTGACGAGCAGGCGCTTGGCCTACACCAGCAGGTAATACACAGCCCATAATTACTTCATCAATAGCATCTGTGCTTAGGCCTGTTTCTGCCAATGCACTAGCAATAGCGGTTGCCCCCAGCTCAGTTGACTGCGCATCATTGAGTGCGCCCATAAATCCCCCCATAGGGGTGCGTTTTGCTGCTACAATAACAACGGCTTCAGTAGTCATAAAAAGGCTCCATTTAGTAATTGGCCCCGTGCAATTTAATGCGCTGAACCAAACAATTTATTTATAATCTGTTTACGAGCATACATAATATTTACGTTTACGCCAACGTAAATCTAAAATCAACTTTTAGTTGACTGTAAAAACTGTAAACTTATTTGTATTATGTTTCATTACACTTCAGTAAAAACGCCTACGCAGGCTTTAAAGCCTAACTTTAATGAAAGTTTACTCGCCATTTTCATTAGTCTAAAGTATTACACAAACATCTTACTTTACCTTTACGTAAACTTCACTTATATTGGGGTTATTCGAATGAGGTAAAACACTATTATGAAACCAGATAATCAAACAAGCTTTGCAACGTCGGCCACTGTGCCTGCCAATAATGAACAAACTTTTAGTATTAGCGAACTCGCAAAGGAGTTTGACATTACCACCCGCTCTATCCGCTTTTATGAAGACCAAGGGCTTGTTACGCCAAGTAGAAATGGCCAAACCCGTATTTACTCTAAACGCGATAAAGTCCGCTTAAAATTAATTTTACGTGGTAAACGCTTAGGTTTTACGCTGGCAGAAACAGGACGTTTGTTTGAACTTTACGACGCCGACAAATCAAGTGCTAAGCAGCTGGTAACTATGCTGGACCTTATTAGCGAGAAAAAAGCCGACCTATCACAACAAATGGACGACATTAAAGTTGTTCTTATGGAATTGGTAACAGCCGAGCGCCGTTGCCGCGACACACTTAATAAAATAGATGAGTAATACGCGGTATTAACTTAATCAATCACACAGGAATGAATCATGAGCACTATTTCACTATATAAAGAAATGAACTTTGGCCTTGGCGAAACCGCCGATATGATCCGCGGACATGTAAACAGCTTTGCCAGCCAAGAAATTGCCCCACTAGCCGAAAAAACTGACCTTGATAACGCTTTCCCAAATCAACTTTGGCCACAAATGGGCGAAATGGGTTTATTGGGAATGACAGTAGCTGAAGAATTTGGCGGTGCTGGTTTAGGTTATTTAGAGCATGTTATTGCCATGGAAGAAATTAGCCGTGCAAGTGCTTCTATTGGCCTAAGCTATGGTGCGCATTCAAACCTGTGTGTAAACCAAATTAATCGTAACGGCACGCAAGCCCAAAAAGAAAAATACTTGCCTAAGCTTATTAGCGGTGAGCACATTGGTGCCCTTGCTATGAGCGAGCCAAATGCGGGTTCAGACGTAGTTTCAATGAAACTTAAAGCCGAGAAAAAAGGTGATAAGTACATTTTAAACGGTAATAAAATGTGGATCACCAATGGCCCAGATGCGCATACTTTAGTTATTTACGCTAAAACCGATTTAACTGCCGGCGCAAAAGGTATTACTGCATTTATTGTAGAGAGCGACTTTCCTGGTTTTTCAACCGCGCAAAAGCTCGACAAACTTGGTATGCGTGGCTCAAATACCTGTGAACTGGTATTTGAAAACTGCGAAGTACCCGAAGAAAACATTTTAGGTAACTTAAACGAAGGCGTTAAGGTATTAATGAGCGGCCTAGACTACGAGCGCGTAGTACTTGCAGCAGGCCCACTGGGTATTATGCAAGCGTGTATGGATATTGTTGTACCTTATATTCATGAGCGCAAACAGTTTGATACGCCTATTGGTCAGTTTCAGTTAATTCAAGGCAAAGTAGCCGACATGTATACGCAAATGAACGCCGCACGCTCGTATGTATATACAGTGGCTCGCTCGTGTGATCGCGGTGAAACCACCCGTAAAGATGCTGCCGGTGCTATTTTATATGCAGCAGAGCTGGCAACTAAAATGGCGCTAGATGCCATTCAAATTTTAGGTGGCAATGGTTATATAAATGAATACGCAACGGGCCGCCTATTACGTGACGCCAAATTATATGAAATTGGTGCAGGTACCTCAGAAATACGCCGTATGCTAATTGGCCGCGAACTTTTCACTGAAAGCCGTTAAGGATTAAATAATGACGATTTTAACATCGAGCGTTAATCCTCACGATCCAACGTTTGTACAAAACCATAAAAATATGTCGGCGTTGGTAGATGATTTACGTAATAAAGTGGCAACCATTAGCCAAGGTGGCGGCGCTGCATTAAAAGAGCGCCACGAAGGCCGCGGTAAATTATTTGTACGTGACCGTATTAGCACTTTAATTGACGAAGGTTCGCCATTTTTAGAAATTTCGCAATTTGCCGCCTTTGGTGTTTACGAGCAAGAAATTGCGTGTGCCGGTGTAGTAGCAGGTATTGGCCGTGTTAAAGGTGTTGAATGCATGATTATTGCAAACGATGCCACGGTTAAAGGCGGTACTTACTTTCCGCTAACGGTTAAAAAGCATTTACGCGCGCAAGATATTGCTGAACGTTGCCATTTACCTTGCATTTATTTAGTTGATTCGGGCGGTGCAAACTTGCCAGAGCAAGATGATGTATTTCCCGATAAGCTGCATTTTGGTCGTATATTTTACAACCAAGCCCGTATGTCGGGTAAAGGTATTCCACAAATTGCTGTGGTTATGGGTTTATGTACCGCAGGCGGTGCCTATGTACCGGCCATGGCCGATGAAAGCATAATTGTAAAAGATCAAGGCACTATATTTTTAGCGGGTCCGCCTCTTGTTAAAGCTGCAACCGGTGAAGTAGTAACCGCCGAAGAGCTTGGTGGTGCCGACGTGCACTGTAAAACATCGGGAGTTGCCGATCATTACGCGCAAAATGACGAACATGCGTTGTCGATTGCGCGCCAATGTATAGCGCGTATTAATTACACCCGCCCTACTGCGCCGTTGCTAGAGGAAGTTAAAGCACCTCGTTATGATATTAACGAGCTTTACGGCATTGTTGGCACCGATCTTAAAAAGCCATTTGATGTACGCGAAGTAATAGCGCGCACAGTTGATGACTCATCGTTTGACGAATTTAAACGCTACTTTGGCGAAACCTTAGTAACGGGGTTTGCGAGTATTTATGGCCACCCAGTGGGCATAGTCGCTAACAACGGTATTTTGTTTAGTGAGTCGGCGCAAAAAGGCGCGCACTTTATTCAGCTATGTACGCAGCGCAACATTCCTTTAGTATTTTTACAAAACGTAACCGGCTTTATGGTAGGTAAAAAATACGAAGCCGAAGGTATAGCTAAACACGGCGCTAAAATGGTTATGGCGGTATCGTGCGCCGATGTGCCTAAATTTACCGTACTGATTGGTGGCTCATATGGCGCAGGTAATTACGGCATGTGTGGCCGTGCATTTGAACCTACCATGATGTGGATGTGGCCCAATGCGCGTATTTCTGTAATGGGCGGCGAGCAAGCAGCCGGTGTAATGACGCAAGTTAAGCAAGACGGTTTAGCCCGTAAAGGCCAAAGCATGAACGAGCAAGAAGTAAGTGACTTTAAACAGCCAATAATTGATCAGTACGAAGAGCAAGGACATCCGTATTATGCCAGCGCCCGCTTATGGGATGACGGCATTATTGATCCTGCCGACACACGTAGCGTTTTAGGACTTGCCTTAAGTGCCGCTAGTAATGCACCAGTGCAAGAGTCAAAATTTGGCGTATTTAGAATGTAATCGGAGCGTAAAATGTCAGTTACTCTACAAATAACAAAATCAAATGTGGCGGTACTCGTTTTAAGCCGCCCCGAAAAACGCAATGCATTTAACAGCGAAGTCATTCAAGAGCTTATAAAATGTATTGAACATGCTAATACGCTCGATATTCGCGCCTTGGTGTTAAAAACTGAGGGCAAACATTTTTCAGCCGGTGCCGATTTAGCCTGGATGAAATCGATGGCAGATAACAATGTTAACGATAATTTAGCCGATTCAATGCAGTTAGCTAAATTAATGCAAGTGTTAGCAACAAGCCCGCACCCTACTATTTGTGCCGTGCAAGGTGCTGCGTTTGGTGGCGCTTTAGGTTTAATTGCCTGTTGCGACATTGCAATATGCCAAGACAATGCACAATTTTGCCTAAGCGAAGTAAAGCTGGGGCTTATTCCTGCGGTTATTAGCCCTTATGTAATTAAAGCCATTGGTGAGCGTGCAGCGCGTAGATACTTTTTAACTGCTGAGGTGTTTGATGCGCATACCGCTAAGCAACTTGGGTTAATTCATCAAGTAACCGGTAATTTAGAATGTGCGCTCGACGCTATGCTGCAAACATTGATTGATAATGGCCCGGTTGCAGTAAAAGCGGCAAAAGCACTTATTAACGATGTAGCAAATAAAGAAATAACCGATGAGCTAATTGAGCTTACCGCTCATCGTATTGCCAAAATTCGTGTATCGGATGAAGGCCAAGAAGGCTTAAGCGCTTTTTTTGACAAACGTCCACCACAATGGCAACTGTAGGATTAATTATGAACGTAAATAAATTACAAAAAATACTCATTGCTAACCGTGGTGAAATAGCATGCAGAATAATGCGCAGTGCTAAATTAATGGGCTTAACCACAGTTGCTGTGTATTCAGACGCTGATAAACACGCGCAGCATGTAAAAATGGCTGACGAAGCCTACCACATTGGCCCAGCGCCAAGTAAAGACTCGTATTTAGTTGCCGATAAAATACTGCAAGTAGCAAAAGACAGCGGCGCAGATTGTATTCACCCTGGTTATGGGTTTTTGTCTGAAAACAGCACGTTTGCCAACGCATGTGAAGCAAATAATATTGTATTTGTTGGACCACCAGCAAGCAGCATTGAAGCTATGGGCTCTAAAACGCGTGCTAAAGAAATTATGGCCGCGGCTAATGTGCCATTAGTACCTGGTTATTATGGCGACAAGCAAGATCCTGCTTTTTTACAAGCAGAGGCCGAAAAAATTGGCTACCCGGTACTGATCAAAGCAGCATTTGGTGGCGGTGGTAAAGGCATGCGCGTGGTAAATCATGCTAATGAATTTATTAGCGCACTTGAAGGCGCACAGCGTGAAGCCGTTGCTGGTTTTGGTAATGACCTTGTATTGCTAGAGCGTTACGTTAACCAACCACGCCACGTAGAAGTACAAGTGTTTGCCGATAACCACGGTAACTGTGTTTATTTAGGCGATCGTGACTGCTCGTTGCAACGTCGTCATCAAAAAGTAATTGAAGAAGCCCCTGCCCCGGGTTTATCAGACGAGTTGCGCAAAGAAATGGGTGAAGCCGCGGTGCGTTGCGCTCTTGCAATAAACTATCGCGGTGCAGGTACAGTTGAGTTTTTACTGTGTGGCGATGAGTTCTTCTTTATGGAAATGAACACGCGTCTGCAAGTAGAGCACCCGGTTACCGAAATGGTTACTGGTGTTGACTTAGTTACGTGGCAAATTAATATTGCGGGCGGGCAAACACTGCCATTCAAACAAGCTGATATTAAATTGCAAGGCCACAGCTTTGAAGCGCGTATTTACGCTGAAGACCCTGCTAATGAGTTTATTCCGTGCTCAGGCACAATTGAAGCACTTTATACTCCGCTAAACAGTGAGTTTGTGCGCATTGATACTGGCATTGCAGCCGGCGACGAAATTAGCCCATATTACGACCCCATGATAGCCAAGTTAATTGTGCATGATGATAATCGCGAACAAGCGCTGAGCCGTTTACAACACGCGCTTGAGCAATTTCACTTAGCGGGCTTTAGTACTAACATTGGCTTTTTACATAACTTAGCTGTGCACCCTAGCTTTAAACAAGGCGCGCCTAGCACTCACTTTATTGCCGAGCAAGGCGATTCGTTAGTGGCGGTTGATCAATCTCTGCGCCAAGCAAGCCAGCTTATTGCAGCCTTTACTTATTTAGAGCAGCTAGTTAGCACTCAAGAAGCGCCAAATACAAGCCCTTGGCAACAACTCAGTGGCTTTGCTCTAAATGCACCGCAAAGCGTTAAAATTGCGTTTGTTGATTTAACCCTTAATGCGGTTAAAACGAATAATGGCTACAGTATTACCCATAATGAGCACGTATTTAATGTTCAAGGCAGTTTAAATAATGGCCTTTGTAGTGTATTTATAAACGGTGAAAAACACACAGCCCACGTAAGTCGCGTTAATAACGTGATCACCGTAATGCACAAAGCACTACAAACTCGCCTAGAGCTAGTAAATAAGCACTATATTAGCGATCACCAAAGTGATGCCCTGCCTTTAGCTGCGCCACTTAATGGTACGGTAGTAAAACACTTAGTTGAGCTTGGCAGTAGTATTACCAAAGGTGACCCTGTGGTTATTATTGAAGCGATGAAAATGGAATATACGCTCAACGCCCCGCACGATGGTATTTTACAAAGCTATTGTTTTGCCGAAGGTGAACTAGTAAGCCATGGCGCGTTACTGGCTATAGTTGAAGATACGACAGTTGCAAGTGACCCTGCTGAGGGAGGCGCATAATGAGCGTTTTTCC
Organism: Pseudoalteromonas sp. K222D; assembly: GCF_017653575.1. Classification (NCBI taxonomy): domain Bacteria; kingdom Pseudomonadati; phylum Pseudomonadota; class Gammaproteobacteria; order Alteromonadales; family Pseudoalteromonadaceae; genus Pseudoalteromonas; species Pseudoalteromonas sp. K222D. The sequence continues at coordinate 85,999 of NZ_JAGGDL010000010.1, read as the reverse complement.
GCAAAAAGTACGTATTGTTGAAGTAGGCGCGCGCGATGGCCTACAAAACGAAAAAGCAGTAACCACTGCCGACAAAGTAGCGCTTATTAACGCGCTTGCTGCTGCGGGTTTAAAAGACATTGAAGCCGGTGCGTTTGTATCCCCTAAATGGGTGCCGCAAATGGCAGACTCAGCTGATGTGATATCGGCTCTTGATTTGCCCGATGTAAACTTAAGTGCGTTAACCCCTAACTTAAAAGGCGCACAAGCTGCGCATGCCGCTGGAATTAAAGAATTTGCCATATTTACAGCGGCTAGCGAATCGTTTTGTCAAAAAAACATTAACTGCAGTATTGAGCAAAGTATTGAGCGTTTTAGCGACGTTATGGAGTTTGCCAAAGCGCATAACATTAAAGTACGCGGCTATGTAAGTTGTGTTTTAGGTTGCCCGTATGAAGGCGAAATAGACCCTCAAGCTGTACTTTATGTTAGCCAAAAGCTACTCGCACTGGGCTGTTATGAAATAAGCCTTGGCGATACCATAGGTGTAGGCACGGCTAAAAAGGTAACTGAGTTACTTACTTTGCTATTACAGCACATTGATAAGTCGCAGCTTGCAGTGCATTTTCATGACACTTACGGCCAAGCGCTCACAAATATTTACGCGGCACTAAACTTAGGTATAGCAACGGTTGACGCGGCAGTAGCAGGCCTTGGTGGTTGCCCTTACGCTAAAGGAGCGTCAGGAAATGTTGCCACCGAAGATGTAGTTTACTTACTGCAAGGGCTTGGCATTGAGCACGCAATTGATTTACAAAGGCTTAGTGATGCAGGATGGCAAATAACAAAAGCGCTTGGCAAACAACCCGTAAGTAAAGTGTCGATTGCATTGCATGCTAAATAACATCCCCAATAATTTTTATACAAAGTATTTATAAACTAACTATCATATAGTTAGTTAAACAATTTAAGCACACAATGAGGAGTGACTCATGGCCGGATTTGATAAGGTAGTTTCTAGTTACGAAGCTGCAATGGCAGGATTAAAAGACGGCGATACCGTAATTGCCGGTGGTTTTGGTTTATGCGGTATTCCTGAGGGCTTAATTAAACAAATTAAGCAAATGAAAACCAAAGAGCTAACTGTGGTGTCTAATAACTGCGGTGTTGATGACTTTGGTTTGGGCATTTTATTACAAGACAAACAAATTAAAAAAGTAATTGCCTCATACGTTGGCGAAAATGCCCTATTTGAGCAACAGTTACTCAGTGGCGAAATTGACGTAGAGCTTACACCACAAGGCACTTTGGCAGAAAAAATGCGTGCTGGTGGTGCAGGTATTCCGGCGTTTTACACCGCAACAGGTTACGGTACGCCCGTTGCCGAAGGTAAAGATGTAAAAGAATTTAATGGTCGCCCTTATATTTTAGAAGAGTCGATAACCGGTGAATTTGCTATTGTTAAAGCATGGAAAGCCGACCGTTACGGAAATTTAGTGTTTCGCCACACTGCAATGAACTTTAATCCACTTGCCGCAACCGCTGGTAAAATTACGGTAGCCGAAGTAGAAGAAATTGTAGAGCCGGGTGAACTTGAGCCAAGCCAAATTCATACCCCTGGCATTTATGTAAACCGCGTTATTAAAGGCAACTTTGAAAAACGCATTGAGCGTGTTACTACACGAGATTAAGCAGGAGCATTAATATTATGGCATTATCACGTGAACAAGTTGCAATGCGCGTTGCACAAGAGCTAAAAGATGGCTATTACGTTAATTTAGGCATAGGAATTCCGACACTCGTCGCAAACTATGTTCCAGACGATATTGAAGTTATGTTACAGTCCGAAAATGGCTTGTTAGGCATGGGACCATACCCAACTAAAGCAGAGCTAGACGCCGATATGATTAACGCGGGTAAAGAAACCGTGACAGCTGCAAAAGGTGCAGCCATATTTAATAGTGCAGATAGTTTTGCCATGATACGCGGTGGTCATGTAGACTTAACAGTTCTGGGCGCTTTTGAGGTAGATCAAAACGGTAGCATAGCGTCGTGGATGATCCCTAAAAAGTTAATTAAAGGCATGGGCGGCGCAATGGACTTGGTTGCAGGCGCGCAAAATATTATTGTTACCATGACCCACGCCAGTAAGCATGGCGACTCAAAGCTATTAGAGGCCTGCACATTACCGCTTACCGGCGTTAATTGCGTTAAAAAAATAGTTACAGATTTAGCCGTACTAGAAGTTAAAGACGGCGCATTTCATCTGTTAGAGCGCGCTCCGGGCGTATCTGTAGATGAAATTATTAGTAAAACAGCAGGTAAATTACTTGTTGACGGTGAAGTACCAGAAATGGTGTTTTAAGCCCTAGGTTTAAACTTTACCTTGTACCGACCTCATTCCCAGTGCCAATGGCGCTGAGTTACCCAAAATCCCTCTAACGAGGGATTTTTTTTGCCTATTTTTCTAAGTTTTATTATTATTTTAAGAAGCTGAAATTTTACGCTAACTTGTAACTGCCCTGCACCACCTTGTTACCTTGTTGCACCATTATTGTGAACTTAATGCAGTAAAAGTTTCAACCTTCTGATATTATTGATTTTAATAATTGGTTCAGTTATTGCCTTATATAGGCGACTCAAACAACTTTATATTGGAAAACATGCAAACTCCTATACGTGGTCTTCGTTCATTTTGCTTCGCGGCACGAAGTTTAAGCTTTAAGCATGCAGCAAATGAGCTGTATTTAACGCCTTCGGCTGTAAGCCATCAAATTAAACAACTAGAAGAACAACTTGGCATTGAGCTTTTTGTGCGTAAAACCCGCTCGATTAGTTTAACTACAGCTGGAAAGGACTTTTTTGAAGCTATATCGCCAATAGTTAGTACGCTTGAAAGCACAATTAATGAATTTAGCCAAATGCAGCAAAATACAAATTTAACGATTACCTTGCCTGAGTTTTTTGCAAGCGAGTTGCTAATGCCTAGATTGCGCGAATGGACGTCGGCGCACCCTAATATTAATTTACAAATGGATACGCTTAAAACCCGTAAAGAGCTAACCCGACATAGCGACTTATCAATAGTGCTGTCCTCGAATAAGCCAACCGAAGGTGTTGTAACAGAGCTGTTTAACTTAGAGTATATACCTGCTTGCAATAAAAATTTGTTGTCACAATGGAAGGATGATCATTGTAAAGCCCTTAATCAAGTGCCGCTTATATTACACAAAGCACGCCCTTGGGCATGGCATCAGTGGGCCGAGAAAGCTGGAATAGTTGACTTTTCACCAACCCAAATTATACAAATTGACAGCATGTTTGGTGTAGCACGAGCAGCGCAGCAAGGTATGGGGATTGCGCTTATTCCTCTGCCTATAAGCCAAAGCTGGCTAGACGAACTCTGGTTATATAAACTATTCGAGCGCCCGCTGACCACTAAAGACAAGTACTATTTAGTGCAACACGAGCCAAGTAATGTAAATCATCCGCTTGATTTATTTGCTAAGTGGGTTATAGCTACTTTTAAAAATACACAAACCAAACCTATAGATTAATTTATTTCACTCATTGGGTGTATTTTTATCGTTTGTGATTAATGCTCAATAAATCTAAAGTTCACCTATCGAAAGTATTTCAGCTTAATTTAAGGTTTAATAATTAAGCTGGTAAAAGAATCTTATATTGTGTGTGTAAGATGTTGTCAGTGTAAAAAACGGTTCAAGTTAGGTGGTGACTTGGCTTGAACTGTTTTTATTTTTAGGCAATCCACATAATATTTACTAAAAATAAATTAGGCTTTAATACTGCTTTTTAGCTAAAGCCTTAATTAAAAAGCCCAGTAAAAGTTAAGTTTACTGGGCTTTTGTATATCTCACGTATTTTTAATCCCTTGGTATAAATTCAAGAACCGTAGCATTTATACAATAACGGTCTGTACCGCGTGGGCCTTCCCCGGGGAATAAATGCCCTAAGTGTATGCCAGTACTTTTAGAGCGCAGCTCAATACGAGTCATTCCCCAGCTACTGTCGTCATGTTCAGTAACGCTACTTTTTATTGGATGCGTAAACGATAACCACCCAGTTCCAGAGTTAAACCTATCGCGGGTATCAAATAGCGGCTCGCCACTGAGCTTATCGACAAAGGTGCCATCGGGTGTATTTTTAAAAATTTTGTATTCTTTGCAATAAGCGCGATCGGTTTTTGAATTAAATGCAACTTTATAGGCTTCACTATCGCCTAGTTTAAATGCGCCAAGGGCTTTGTAAAACGCCTCTGGGCTTGCATAGCCTTGACGTCCGTATACTTCAGTGCCATTTTCTAAAAATAAAATAGTGGGGGTTGCCCAGGTTGCCGACTTAATGGTTAAACCTTGGAGTTGATCGGCGTGGCGAAAGCTCATAGCAATACTGCCTTTGTAGTCGTTAGCTACAGCGCTTTTAAATTTTTCACAGTATGGACAGTATTCGCGTGAGTCTAATACCACGATTTGTTTACCCATTAATAAAGCGGAGTTATCTACTTGTTCGGGCGGTTTTTTGTTAAACACCACGCCAGTTGAGTGATCGGGACAATAGCCATTTGGATTTTTTTCTAAATAATTTTGATGATATTCTTCAGCTGCATAAAAAGTGTCAAGTGGCTTAATAATAGTGGCTATAGTGCCGTACTCTGCTTGCGTAAGCAGTTGTTGATATTGCGATTTAACTTGCTTTGCTACTTTCGCTTGCTCAGTGGTGGTAGTTAAAATAATTGAGCGATACTGAGTGCCTACATCGTTACCTTGGCGATTTTTTTGTGTTGGGTCGTGACTTTCAAAGTAGTTTTCGAGTAGCTCCTTTGCGCTAATAATATTGCTGTTATAGGTAACTTGCACAACTTCGGCGTAATTGTCCTCGTCAAAGCGACGTGATTGATTGGTTATATTGCTGTAAGTGGCTTTAAAGCCGTTTCCATCGGCATAACCTGACTCAGCATCAATAACACCATTAAGTGCTTCGTAGCGTTTTTCAGCGCCCCAAAAGCAACCTGAGCCAAGTACTAGTGTTTCTACGTGCATAGTCGCTTGAACATTACTTTGCACGACTTTTTCCATTGATAAAGCAACACTGCTTGCACTAAATAAAATAGCAACGCTAGATAAATAAATTAAACCCTGATACGACATAAACTACCTCTTAAATAAATGCTAAGGCCGGTTACTGTTGCGAATGTATTTTGAACAAAAAATAGTAACAGGCTTTAATAAAGACCTTACCTGTTGAATTATTATTTCAACTTGGTAAGTAATTAAATACGAGTGAGCGGCCTATAAGGTTTATATTTTATCTCTTAATCCATTTTGCTGGTCGCAATGGTGTAAATAAATCAATAGAACTATGTTAGCTTTGAAACATGTTGTATTAACAGGTTTGTTTTATGAGTTCGGCTCCTATAATTTATGCACTTAGTAACAATAGTTTATTAATAGATGCAGCACATTTAGACGCAAACAATGTATTAACTATACAAAAAAAAATTTGGGCTTTAGCTGCGCACTGTAAAAACACCGCAGAGTTTACCGACTTAGTTGCGGGGATGAACTCCCTCACCTTGTATTTAAAGTCATCTGCGGGGTTAACTAAATGGCTAGAGGCATTACCATTATTATGGGATGAGCTTAAAAGTAGTACTTTTACTGGTAAACACCATTTAATAGAGACCCTATACGAGGGTGAAGATCTTGCTTATGTAGCCCGCTTTCATAATTTAAGTATTGATGAGGTAATTAGTATACATAGCAAAGCTCAGTATCACGTTTTGTTTTTAGGCTTTCAGCCCGGATTTGCCTATTTACATGGTTTAGATACACGCCTACATACCCCAAGGCGCGCTGAGCCTCGCATTAAAGTACCTAAAGGTGCGGTGGCTATTGGCGCTGCCCAAACCGGTATTTACCCTAGCGACACTCCCGGTGGCTGGCATATTATTGGCCATACCAATACCACATTATTTAATAGCTCTCATTCGCAACCTTGCTTAATGCAACCAGGCGATACCCTTGAGTTTGTAGCGCTAAAAAACCAAGGAGCAGGCGCATGATAAAAGTACTAAAACCAGGCGTACAACTCACTATTCAAGATTTTGGCCGAATTGGCTATCGTCATTTAGGAGTAAGTAAAGCTGGCAGCTTAGACCCCTGTGCACAATTAATAGCTAATCGACTCCTTGGTAATAACGACAACGATGCGGTGCTTGAAGTAACTGTGGGCTTATGTGAGCTTGAATTTAACTGCGATACTGTCATTGCCATCCAAGGCGCTGATTTACAGGCAAAGCTTGATGAACAACCTATTTACCCAGGTTGGACATACGCTATTAAAAATAAACAAGTATTAAGCTTTGCCACAGGACGAGCGGGGTTAAGAGCATATATTGCAGTAAAAGACGGCGTGCAGTGCCCACTAATAATGGGCTCTCGAGCAACTGATTTAAATGCATGCTTTGGTGGGCTCAATGGCAAAGCACTCAGCAGTGGTGACTGCATTCCAATTAAGCCTTTTAATGGCCCTTTTATAAAAATGGGGGCTATTGCTCCACCGCAACGTAAAATTATCCGCTTGCACCCTAGCCCACACGCAAAGTTATTAGGTAAAACACTTTTGCATAGCTTTACTTCGGGTAAATTTAAAGCCAGCCCTAACAGTAATAGAATGGGCGTAAGGTTAGTAAATAATACAGATAATCTGATGCACACACATTCATTACCTTCTGTGGCTGTAAACCCAGGGAGCATACAATTGCCCCCCAACGGAGAGCCCATAGTATTACTTAATGATGGCCAAACTACCGGCGGCTATCCGCTACTAGGTACAGTGATCAGTGCTGACTTACATCAATTTGCACAGTTTAGAGCAGCCGATAATATAGAATTTGAATATGTAACCCTAGAGCAAGCACACAGAGCCCAACATAAACAAAATGCTCATTTACATCAGCTCAGTTTGGCACTCAATAATAGCAATAATAAAAAATAGGACGGTTATGCTCGATTTAAATATAAATAGAAGCATAGTGTAATAAAAGTACAAACTCCTACGGCAGTAACCTTACTCGCCGTTAATATTGTTTTAATGTATAGCGTGGTGTTCAATGACTAAATCAACTTACCCTATGGCGTGCGTATTAATTACCGGTTTTACTCCTTTTGATGGCGAAACCATTAACCCCTCTTGGCAAGCAGTGCAAAAGCTCGACGACCATATAATAATGAAACATAGAGTATGTGCTATTGAGTTATCGTGTGAGTTTAATACCTCTATTGCGCAATTACACCAAGCGATAGAGGCCCATAACCCGGCGATAGTTTTATGTGTTGGCCAAGCTGGTGGACGTAGCGAAATATCTATAGAGCGTATTGCGATTAATATAGATGACGCGCGCATTAAAGATAATGCCGGTAAGCAACCTATTGATACCCCAATTGCAAAAAATGGCCCCGATGCTTATTTTAGCAATTTACCAATAAAACGTATGCTAAGCGCCTTACATGAAAGTGATATTCCTGCGGCCATTTCTAATACTGCCGGTACTTATGTGTGTAACCATGTGATGTATGGTTTGCTGCATTATATAAACGAAAACTATACAAAAATGAAAGGCGGCTTTATTCATATTCCTTATTTACCAAGCCAAGCAGTGCACCATAATGGCGCACCAAGCATGAGTGAAGAAGTGGTAATAAATGCGCTAAAAGTAATGATAGCTGAAGCTTTGAGCAATGAGCGCGATGTAAAAATAGCAGCCGGCACCACACATTAATCATTTTGGTGCAATACGAGCTATGTTGGTGCATAAATTATTCTTATTATTTTGTAAATGCGGTGTGACTTACGTTATTAATTCTGCTAAAACAAAGGTGAGTCGCAGAGTTTTTTTGCTCTGCAATACACATAAAAACAAGAATGAGGGGTAGTCTATGTGTTCAATTTTTGGGGTGTTAGATATAAAATCTGATCCCGTACAGTTGCGTACGCAAGCCATCGAAATGTCGAAGTTATTAAGGCACCGCGGCCCTGATTGGTCGGGTGTTTATGCATCGAAAAAAGCAATTTTAGTACATGAACGCCTAGCTATTGTAGGGGTTTCTAGCGGTGCACAGCCTTTATATAATCCAGAAAAAACACATATTTTAGCGGTAAACGGTGAAATTTATAATCATAAAGAATTAGCGGCAAATTTAACCACCGATTTTACCTTTCAAACAGAATCTGACTGCGAAGTTATTTTAGCGCTTTACAAACAAAAAGGTGCCGACTTTTTAGATGATTTAAATGGCATTTTTGCATTTTGTTTATACGATGAAGAAAATGACAGTTACCTTATTGGCCGCGATCATATTGGTATTATTCCGCTTTACACCGGTCACGATGAACACGGTAACTTTTACGTAGCTTCAGAGCTAAAAGCCCTTTCACCAATTTGTAAGCACATTGAAGAATTTCCGCCTGGGCATTACCTAAGCAGTAAAGATGGCGAGCTTAAAGCGTATTACAAACGCGATTGGCAAAGCTTTGACGCCGTTAAAAATAACAGCGCAAAGGCCGAAGATGTTAAAAGCGCACTAGAGGCTGCCGTTAAACGCCAGCTTATGTGCGACGTGCCTTATGGCGTATTACTCTCTGGTGGCTTAGATTCGTCGCTTATATCGGCTATAACCCAGCGTTTTGCGGCAAAACGAATTGAAGATAACGACGAAAGCGATGCATGGTGGCCTAAATTGCATTCTTTTTCTGTTGGCCTTGAGGGCTCACCTGATTTAGCCGCGGCTAAAAAAGTAGCCGATATGATAGGCACTATTCATCACCCTATTATATTTACTATTGAGCAAGGTATAGATGCCCTGCGCGAAGTGATTTACCACATAGAAACATACGATGTAACCACTATTCGTGCCTCTACTCCTATGTATTTAATGGCCCGACAAATTAAAGCCATGGGTATTAAAATGGTGCTATCGGGCGAAGGAGCAGATGAACTGTTTGGTGGCTATTTGTATTTTCATAAAGCGCCGAATGCACAAGAGTTTCATGAAGAGCTTAACCGTAAAGTATCTAAACTGCATATGTTTGATTGCCTACGTGCCAATAAGTCGATGGCAGCATGGGGAGTTGAAGCTCGCGTACCATTTTTAGATAAAGAGTTTGTGGATGTGGCAATGCGTATTAACCCACAAGCTAAAATGTGTACAGAGGGAAAAATAGAAAAGCATATTTTACGCGAAGGCTTTGCAGATTATTTACCAGAGGAAGTATTATGGCGTCAAAAGGAGCAGTTTTCAGACGGTGTAGGTTATAACTGGATTGATACCTTAAAAGAGTTTGTAAACGAGCAAGTGAGCGATCAAGAGCTTGCCAATGCAAAGTTTAAATACCCTATAAATACCCCCGATTCTAAAGAGGCATATTATTACCGCGCTATTTTTGAATCTCACTTTCCTGGTGATGCCGCCGCTAAATGTGTGCCTTATGGCAAATCGGTAGCGTGCTCTACGCCCGAAGCGCTGGCATGGGATGCGTCGTTTCAAAATAATGCTGACCCTTCTGGACGTGCCGCGCTTATTCATAACGATGCGTATGCTAGCAAAAGCTAAGCGAATTTATTTAGCGCCTCACAAGCCAGCATGGCTTGTGAGGCGCTTTATAACACTCACATCGTCTCAAGCTGTTTTTTATAACCACACAGCTAACTTAGCCGGTTCAAGTGCTTTAATTGTTATTTATAAAAAGGGCTTAACCTCTAAATTGATGCAATATATTGCGTCAAAATCGAATCATCCTGCGACTGTATTTTTAAATCAAAATGAGATAACTAAACCTTATTGTAAAATTCGCTGGTTTAACCAAACAAATGAAATTAAGCGCTGTGGGCATGGCACTTTGGCTGCAGCTAACTTTTTACTTCATTATTTTTCTTATTGCCCACAGGTATTTATTACAAGCTGTAATGAGCGTTTTAAAATAAAAATTAACAGGCAACAAGCTCAGTTGGTATTAGCAAGTATTGAGTCGATAAAATCCCCCTGCTACTGTAAATTACAGCAAGTATTTTCATTATCAATAAAAGCCGCGTACAGCAGTGCCAATAAAAACGGTTACACCTTGTTATTGTTCAATGCACAAGACGATTTAACATGCTTACAAGTTGATTTTAATGCCCTAAGTCACCTGCATAAAAATGCGGTTATTGCGCTAACAGTACAAAATACTCAAGCACAAAATGCCACTGCACATTTTAGATACTTTGCCCCGCAGTTTGGTGTAAACGAAGATACCGCAACGGGTTCAGCAGTATCGGTTATTGCGCCATTATTATTTAGACTATACGGTTTAAATAAAGTTACGCTTATACAGCAATCGCCTAATGGCGCGTTGTTAAACTATAAACTTAACAACGGCCAAGTTGTTATTTACTAATAATTTATAGCGGCCTTAATAGGCATAAGGCAAAGTAATTATTATCGTCTTGCCATGTTTGCTCTAAACTTAAATTAGCTTGTGCCGCAAGCTGTTTAAACGATTCTAGGGTGTACTTATGAGAATTTTCGGTATGAATACTTTCACCTTGTTTAAAATTAATTTGTTGGTTATTAATTATCACTGTTTGCTCGCAAAGGCTCACTAAGTGCATTTCTATGCGGTTATGCTGCTCGTTATAACGTGATTCATGGTTAAAATTGGCTAAATTAAATGATCCATTTAGTTCGTCATTGATTCGTTGTAATAAGTTTTTATTAAATGCAGCGGTTACACCGAGTTTATCGTCGTATGCATCTAACAGTACTTGGCGCTGTTTTACCAAGTCAATCCCGATTAAAACATAGCCATTTACACCACATAAATGCTGAAAGTTTCTCATTATTTCAATGGCTTTAAGCGTATTAAAATTACCTAAGGTGGAGCCTGGGAAATACACTAAATTAGTTTGGCTATCGAGGGCGGTTTCTTTAATAAGCTGTTTAACCATTGCGCTATCGGTAAAGTCGCCTAATAACGGAGCAATAACCAGTTCAGGGAATAACGGCGATAAATGCGCTAATGAATAGTTAAGCATTTCTGTAGATATTTCGAACGGTACAAACGTTTTTACTTTGCTCATATGAGCTAATAAGTGGGCAATTTTTTTGCCTGAACCACAACCGGGTTCTATTATTGATAAGCTTTCAGGTAGGATTTGTGCAATCTCTTTTGAGTGTCTTTCTAAAATAGTCAGCTCGGTACGGGTTACGTAATACTCTTGCAGCCTTGTTATTTGCTCAAATAATGCAGCCCCCTTGTCGTCATAAAAATATTTACAGGGGAGTGATTTTTGTTGCTGGGTTAAGCCACTTATTACATCTGTTAAAAACTCACAGTTACTTATAGAGGTATTTATACTGCACTGCTTTATTGTTGTCATTTGGCTCATGTTTTATCCTTAGCGAGTCTTATACCACTACACATCCAGGCTTGATGGGGATAATAAAAGTTTCTGTAGGTAGTACGTAAATGATTAGCTGGAGTTAGCACACAACCGCCACGTAATACCATTTGATTGCTCATAAACTTACCATTGTACTCTCCTGCCACGCCTGCAATTGGCTTAAAACCAGGGTAAGGTAAATAAGCACTGTTTGTCCATTGCCAGCAGCTATCTGTAAGCTGCCCAATAGCAGCGCTACTATCGGCCATACTTGGCAATAAAAGTGACGGATGTGCTGTATTGCTTGGTGCGTGTTGTTGGGCTGCATATTCCCATTCAAATTCTGTGGGCAGGCGTGCATTAACAAAACTTGCATAAGCGCTGGCTTCATAGTAACTAACATGACAAACCGGCGCGGCTAAGTTAAGGGGTAATAGTCCATAATGGGTAAACTCAAACCACTCCCCGTTTATATAATGCCAATACAATGGCTGTGTTAAATTATTAGCCTGTATATGTGCCCAACCATCACTTAGCCAATGTTGCGGGTTGCTATAGCCAGAGCTATTAATAAAGGCTAAATACTCTGCATTAGTCACTAATCTATTAGCAAAGCTAAATGGATGAACCAGCACCGGGTGTTTAGGTTGTTCGTTATCGTAGGCAAATTGGTTTTCAGCATTGCTCCCTATATTAATAATTGCTTGGTCAAAGTTTATAAATTTTATAGCGGCACTGGATTGCTGGTTTGGTATTTGAGTTGGCTTTAGTGATTGGTACGCAGGAAATATTGGGTTAATAGAAAAGTTATACTTAATATCCATCAACATTAGCTCTTGGTGTTGTTGCTCGTGATTTAGGCCAAGAGTAATTATTTGCTCTATTTCTGGAGTTATTTCAGTATTTAACACGCTAATAATGGCTTCATCAACATATCGTCTGTATGCAATTACGTCATCAAGACTCGGCCTCGATAGGCTGCCTCTGTTGCCCCGCTTAAATTGCTCACCAATTCCGTTGTAGTAAGAATTAAATAATATTTTAAACTCAGGATTAAATACTTTGTAATTACGGCTATGAATGCCAAGCAGAAATGTTTCAAAAAACCAACTGGTATGCGCAAGATGCCATTTACTTGGGCTTACGTCGGCCATTGCTTGTAATTGACAGTCTTCTGCACTTAACGCACTAATGAGTGATAGGCTATATTTACGTACCGATTTAAAATGCTCACTAAGCTCATTTTTTCCAACTAAATGTTTAATATCATTAGTCATAGTCGCAATTTACTCCTTTAACTACTTTACTGTTAAAATATAACCTAATGTTAAATCATATACTAAGTATTCCTAGATTAAAGGGGCGTTTATATTAGGCACCTTTAATTAGCAGCTTATTAGTATTTACATACTCCGTGACAGTAATTATTTACCTATGTGTTTTTATAATTCTGATTTCGGATAATATGCGCTGATTTATAAGTGTTCTCGTATATGTATTAGTAAATAGTAAACTAATTTAACAAGTTAGAGAGTGTTTGTTTTTTATACTTAAAAGCAACAAATATCATCATTTTGACTATAATATCAGCAGTCTAAATACAAAATCATTTACATTTAGTATTTAACTCATACACTAGTAAAGTTAATGATCAAAAATCAGATTAGTTAGTCTTCTAATTATTTGTGTTTAAACTAATATAATTACAAGACTAATATAATTAATTACGACACTGGGTAACATCCAGGGTTAGAACAACAAATGAGGTATTGCATGAGCGAAGAGCATGACAAATATAGTATTGATAGTACGGACTATACCGTAGGTCAAGACAACGTACAAAAATGGGGGTTAGATATACATAACTCTGTTTTCGGCATAAGTGCTGGTCTGATTGTCATCTTTTTGATCGCTATTTTAGTTACCGATCCACAAACAGCTAAGTCTGCACTTGATAGTATAAAAACAGATATTATTAATAACTTTGATGCCTTATTTATGTGGGCTGCTAACTTTTTCGTTATTTTTTGTTTAGCACTTATTGTATCGCCTTACGGTAAAATACGTTTAGGGGGAGATGATGCAGTACCTACTCACTCTCGCCTTTCATGGTTAGCTATGTTATTTGCTGCAGGTATGGGTATTGGCTTAATGTTTTGGGGTGTTGCAGAACCGCTTGCTTATTATACTGGCTGGTTTGAAACACCTTTAAATGTAGCTCCTAATACACCAGAGGCAGCAAAACTAGCAATGGGCGCAACTATGTTCCATTGGGGTCTACATCCGTGGGCTATTTATGCAGTTGTCGCACTTTCACTTGCGTTCTTTACTTATAACAAAGGCTTACCACTGTCTATCCGTTCTATTTTTTATCCTATTTTAGGTGATAGAGCGTGGGGATGGCCTGGCCACCTTATCGACATTTTAGCTGTGCTTGCAACACTCTTTGGTCTTGCAACTTCACTAGGGCTAGGAGCACAACAAGCCTCTGCAGGTATAGATCATGTATTTGGTACCTCTGGTGGTGTTGGTTCACAAATTTTAGTTATTATTGGGGTTTCACTTTTAGCTATTATTTCGGTAGTTAGAGGGATTGATGGCGGAGTAAAAGTACTTAGTAATGCCAATATGTTAATTGCCTTGGTTTTACTTGTGTTTGTATTTTTAGTTGGCTTTGCTGTTGCTATAGGTAATGTTCCTACTACCATAATGGGCTATGTAGAAAATATTATTCCCTTAAGTAATCCTCATGGTCGTGAAGATGAAACCTGGATGCATGGCTGGACTGTATCGTACTGGGCGTGGTGGATTTCCTGGTCACCGTTTGTAGGTATGTTTATTGCGCGTGTTTCTCGTGGTCGTACTATACGTGAATTTTTAATTGCGGTATTACTAGTGCCTACTGCTGTTACTATTTTATGGATGTCTATATACGGCGGTATTGCTATTGATCAGGTGGTTAATAATGTAGGTGAGCTAGGTACTAACGGCCTTACTGAAGTACCACTTGCTATGTTCCAAATGTTTGATGCATTACCTTTGTCTAACATTTTATCGTTTGTAGCGATTATTTTAGTATTGGTGTTTTTTATTACGTCATCGGACTCTGGTTCATTGGTAATTGATTCGATCACCGCTGGTGGCAAAATTGATGCACCTGTACCACAACGTATCTTTTGGGCTGTGACCCAAGGTGCAGTAGCTGCCGCACTACTTTGGATAGGTGGTACTGAAGCTATACAAGCGCTACAAGCTGGCGCTATATCTGCCGGGTTACCTTTTACTATTGTATTGTTGTTTATGTGTTTAAGCTTAGTGTTGGGCTTACGTACTGAACCTCGTACTAAAAAGTAACCGTACTTATTACCCTTACTGGTAACTATAAAAAGTACTAATAAAAACGCCGCAAATTATGCGGCGTTTTTTATAGCTATAAAATAAAGTTTATACCCACAAATCATCTATCGGCGTATCTAAGCGATAATGATGACTCAGCTGCGCTTGTAACAACTCAGCTGTGGCCAATGCATCTGTTAAGGCATTATGATTATTATACGCAGGGAGTGAGTAGCGCTTACGACAATCATTTAATCGTAACGAGCCTATTTTAGAGTTAAATAGTCGCCCTATTAAGCCCTGGCGTGCTGTTAATGCTCTTTTTTCAATATCCATAGTATCAACTAACGCAAACTCTATACCTTCGTGCAGCCTAAGTAACAACGCATTATTTAAAAATGGCCGCTCAATTGCTGCATAATGTACCACTACTACTTTACCGCTGAGCGCGGCAAGCAAAGGCTCAATAATACGATTAAAGTCTGGTGCATCATCAACCTCTGAGTGCGTAATGCCATGAATGATTATAGATTCTTCATGTAAGTTTCTGCGCGGTTGTACTACCCAATGGCGACTGTGCTTGCAGTATATTCGCTGTAAGTTAAAAGGCACTAAACCAACACTCACTATATCATCTGCTTCGCTATCTAAGCCGGTGGTTTCAAAGTCCATCGCTACAAATGGCACATCAGCTATTGCTGCACCAGGCTGATTAAAAGCCGATGCATAAAACTGCTGTAACAATGCATTTTCACTGCCATTTGCTAATTGCTGATACTTAAGCGGCCAGTCAACTATTGCTTGCTTTTGCTTGCTCATAGAAAAATCACTTCACACTTGTATTTGAAATAAAGCTAAATTTTAGATAGTTTTGCGCTTTTTCAAGGATCGCAAATGCCTCTTTTAAATTACGCTGCTCAAACGGTGAAAGTTGATGTGGATCTAAATTATTATCGGGTTCTTCACCTTGCTCTATTTGTAATGCTTGATGACGAATTCGCATCATAGCTATATATTCCAGTGCATCACGTAAATCTTGTGCTTTACCCTCGGGTAAGCTTTTTGCAGCAATTATATCCTCAAGGCGGTCAAACGAGTTTTGTTTTCGTGAACCAATCGCTAATGCATGCACCCGTATTACATCAGAAAGTGGTGCTGTACCACGGCGTTTTAAGTTCATTGAGTGCTTATGCTGGCCGTTATGCTCTAAAACAAATCCCTTAAAGAACCCTAGAGGCGGCGTTCGATTACGCGCATTAGCAGCCATATTTGCCAAAAACACCCTATTTGCTTTGCTTTGTTTAGCAACAAAGACTTTGAGCTCATCGGCCCATTTTGTTTTACCCCAAACGCCGTCCAAATCAAAAAATATGGAGCTGTGTAATAACGTTTGTGGCTTTGGTTTCGCTATCCAATCTGCAAATTGCTCAAACCACTGAGAGCGAGTTTTACGCCACTTTTTGAATGACGCCATAATTTCGCCATCGCAATAGGTGTAGCCACATTGTGCTAAACCATCGCAAACAAAGTCTGCAATATTTTGAAAATACTCGTTATGTAACTCATCGTTGTAACTGTCATCTAAAATAAGCGCATTGTCTTGATCAGTTACTATCAGTTGCTCATCGCGCGCCATGGAGCCTAAAGCAATAAAACAATAAGGCACGGGAGCAGGGCCATACTTTTCTTCAGCTAATATTAATAACCTTTGCTTAAAAGTACGGCCAATCACTGCTATGGCTGTACCAACCATATGAGAGTTTGCATCTTCGTTAACCATACGCACAAATACATTAGGTAACTGGCGGGCATAATGGGTTAAGTCTTCCACTGATTGCTGGGCCAAAATACCACGCACTAATAACAAGCTACTTTGCGACTCGTAACGTAAAATATCAGACAGTGATATTACCCCAATCGGCCGGCGTTTTTGCACTACCGGCAAATGATGTAGGCTGTCTCTCAACATAGCCAATACAGCTTCGAAGACGTAGGCATTAGCATCTAAAATCACTAAGTTAGTAGACATAATATGCTGTGCTTGAGTATCAAACGACAGCCCTGGCGCAACCACTTTATTACGTAAATCTCGGTCGGTAATTATGCCAACTACTTGGCCATCATCCTCTTCCGGGTCGTCGTTAACGGGCTTATTTATATCTGTAACCAGTACTGATGAAACCGCTTCTTCGCTCATTAATTTAGCAACATCTTGCACCGTAGAAGTGGTTAATACCGTCACTACATCACGATGAATAAGCGACTTTACTTTTGCTGTCGTTAAATCGTTACTGTCGGCTTGCTCAACAATAGCTTGGTGCAAACGTACATTGCCATCGGTTTCAAAGTAATCAGCAAATGCATCAAACTCATCGCAATAACGATTAAACAGTTCAACATTAATGCAGTAAACCAATGTGTCTTCTAGTGCAGTGGCCGGAAAACGCACTTTGCGGTTCATCAATAGGCCCATTTGGCCAAATATTCCACCCACGGCTAAACGATTATAAAGCTCGCCATTACGGCGATACATTTCTACCGAGCCGCTTCTTATAACGTACAAGTCGGCAATATCTTGGCCTAACTGTAAAATCTCTGTTTGCGCTCTAAAGTATGCAACTTCAACTTGTTGCGCCAGCTCGTTAAGCGCTTTAATGGGTAAATCGTTAAAAGGGGGATGCTGTGCTAAAAACTGCGCTATTTCTATTTGTTCGGCTTGCATAGTTGCTTCCTACATAGCGATATTATGATGTGTTTTATACTAATTTAATGCAATTGGTATTACCTAAAGACTAACATTACCAATCTTAGGTTAAAACATACAGTGGATACAAAAAAAGAGTCAATAAAGACTCTTTTTAAATTAATTTAATAAAATATTATTTACTACGCTGGGCTTGTTTTTTAGCGTTTTTAGCCTCTTTACGTTGCTGTAAAATAGCCTGAGCCTCATTACCAATATGGCCTTCGCCACGCGCTTGTGCAAGCTCTATTTGCTTTTGACGCTCAGCAAAACGTTCTCTCTGCTCATCACTTACATTATCAATACAATGATGACACGACACGCCTTCCATATATTCAGCTTTTAGCTTTTCGTCTTCGGTGATCGGCATACGACACGCATGACATTGGTCATACGAGCCTTTTTGCAAGTCATGATTAACCGCTACACGATTATCAAATACAAAACATTCGCCTTCCCACATGGTTTCATCTTTTGGTACTTCTTCAAGGTATTTTAAAATGCCGCCTTCAAGGTGATACACTTCATCAAAGCCCTGCTCTTTCATATACGCTGTTGATTTTTCACAGCGGATACCGCCAGTACAAAACATAGCTACTTTTTTATGCTTGCTTGGATCAAGGTTTTCTTTAGCCCACTGCGGAAATTCACGGAATGTTTTGGTGTTAGGATCAACCGCGTTTTGAAAGGTACCTATTTCAATTTCGTAATCGTTGCGGGTATCTATAAGTATCACATCTGGGTCTGAAATTAATGCGTTCCATTCATTTGGCTTAACATAACTACCCACTACTTTTAGCGGATCGATGCCCTCAACCCCCATAGTCACAATTTCTTTTTTTAGTTTTACTTTGGTGCGGTAAAATGGGCATTCGTCATCGTAAGATTCTTTAGTAACAATGTTATCAAGGCTTGGCTGTTGTTCAAGCCATTTGAGAAGATTATCTATGCCAGCACGTTTAGCTGAAACCGTACCATTAATACCCTCAGAGGCGATTAGTAAAGTACCACGAACTTCATTTGCCTCCATTACATCTAGTAATGGTTTTCTAAGCGCTTCAAACTCAGGTAATGCTACAAATTTATACAGTGCACACACTATAAAGTGCTCGCTGGTTAAATTATCTTTATGAACAGCCGTCATAATTATTCCTATTTTGCTTTTTAATATATATACCGAATCGTAAATCCGGCGCATCTTGGGCGCGTATTTTACGCTTTTTGTGATTAAATGCAAAAATTAGCCTTATAATTTGCATTTTACTGTTAGCCATACGCCTCTGTGGGCTATAATGCGCCGATAGAATTAAGATATAACTTGCTCATTTTGGAGAAACACACCTTGCACTTTACTGATCTTGGGATTGATAATCGCCTTGAAACACAACTAGCACACCAAGGGATCACCCAGCCTACCGACATTCAAGCACATGCAGTGCCTACAGCACTTGCAGGGCATGACATTTTCGCCCAGTCTAAAACAGGGTCAGGCAAAACCTTGGCGTTTTTATTACCCGCTGTTCAACGAGTAATGAAACAAAAAGCACTCAGTAAACGCGATCCTCGGGTACTTATTGTTGCTCCAACACGTGAGCTTGCTACGCAAGTATTTACACAACTGCGTTTATTAATCGCAGGTACAAACATTAAAGCCGTAAAAATACTCGGCGGCGAAAATTTTAATGACCAAATTAAAGCGCTTAGAAACGATCCGCAGTTTGTAGTTGCAACACCAGGTCGTCTAGCCGATCACCTTACAAAGCGTACGTTACAATTGAGCGGTCTTGAGCTGCTTATTTTTGATGAAGCAGACCGTATCCTAGATTTAGGCTTTACCGAACAACTTAAAATGATTAATGACTTGGCCGATCATCGCCTGCGCCAAACATTATTGTTTTCGGCTACACTAGATCATGCACAAGTAGATGCACTATCACGCAACTTATTAAAAAAGCCTAAGCAAATAATGCTCAGCGCTGCAAACGAGCAACACTCAGATATTAAACAAAGCTTATATCTTGCTGATCACCTTGATCATAAAGAAGCCTTACTTGAGCACTTTTTGAATCAAGACGATGTTGGCCAATGTATTATATTTACAGCTACCCGTGCAGATACCAGCCGTTTGAGCGAAGCGCTTTGCGCTAAAGGTTTTAAAGCACAGCCATTAGCAGGTGATTTAGCACAAAATAAGCGTCTCGATATTATGGATGCATTTAGCCGCGAAAACTTCAAAATATTAATAACCACAGATGTTGCGTCACGTGGCTTAGATTTACTCAGTGTTACCCATGTTATAAATTTTGATTTACCTAAACACGCTGAAGAATATGTTCACCGAATTGGGCGAACAGGTCGAGCTGGTTTTAAAGGCAGCGCACTGTCGTTAGTAGGCCCTAAAGATTGGCCAAGTTATTTAGCAATTAAAGCATTCTTAAATGATGAATTAAAGTTTGATAGCGTTGATGGTTTAAAAGCTAAATTTAAAGGGATTAAAGAAAAGAAACCAGTTGCAATTTTAGCCACAGAAAAAACAGTAGCAGCTAAAAAGCCAGTGTTTAAACGCAAAGCTAAGCCTAAAAAACCATCAGCTCCCATTAAAGCCCCTATTAATATTGATGGCGATACTCCTATGCGCCGCAGAAAAAAGCCTGAACAGGAATAATTATGAGTTACCTTGGAACCACACAAACCTTATTTGTAAAAGAAGTTAGTAACGAAGGTGCTTACCTAGACGGCCACGATTTAGGCGAAGTATTTTTACCAAAACAAGAAATAAAACATGAGCTTGAAGCTGGTGATAGCATTAGCGTATTTATATTTTTAGATAATGCTAATTTACCTACAGCAACAATTAAAAAGCCTCATGCACAAGTAGGTGAATATGCCCTACTGCGTGTTAAAGAAATTAATAGTATTGGTGCCTTTTTAGATTGGGGCTTAGAAAAAGATGTACTAGCGCCGTTTAATGAGCAAAAACCGCGTATGCAAGAAGGTCATTCGTATTTAGTGCGTTTGTACCTAGACAATGCCAGTAAGCGTATTTGTGCATCAAATAACTTTAATCGTTTTTTATCTAAAGATGAGCCGCAATACACCCATTTACAAGAAGTCGATTTGATCATAGCGGGTAAAACTGACATTGGTTACAAAGTCCTTATTGAAGAATCTCACTTTGGTGTTATTTTTTACAATATGGTATTTAAAAGCTTATTTGTAGGGCAAAAACTAAAAGGCTTTATTCAAAAAGTGCGTGAAGATAGCAAAATTGACGTTGTATTAGAAAAACCAGGTATGGCTAAAGTTAGTAATCTTGGCGATGTTATAATGGAAAAGCTAAAAGAGGAAGGTGGCGTTATTGCTTTAGGTGATAAGTCTGATCCTGAAACAATTAAGAAAATATTTTCGACCAGTAAAGCTAATTATAAAAAGGCAATTGGTGGATTATTTAAACTAGGATTAATAGAAATTGAAGCGAAATCCATTCGCTTAAAATAACAATTTATTATTATGCGTTGAGTGTAGCCTAAGTGCTGCACTTAGCGCTTATAACTAACCTTTCACTACCCAATAATATATTTATACGGCAAAGTACATTGTGTATATTGCTTAGAGTAATTGAGCACGTCTTCTTTATTTTGCAAATTTAATGGCGCTAAACGAAATACTTTATCTTCACATTCTCGTTTAAGGCTATCATGGCTATCTACACATTCATTTGTAGATACATGCTGCTGAGTTAATCTATCCTCATTTTTATAACAAAGGTGATAAGCGTAATTTTGCAATGTTTGTTTAAAATCGAATATATTTACGGGATATATAGCAACAATATCCGTAACTGTCGTTACTCCATCATACACTTTACTAGAAAAAACATATTTGTTTACTGAAAATCCAGCAACAATAATCACTATAGAACCTAACATTAGTCTCAAAATAAAACCCTTACTGCATTTTGATTTTATTAATGTAACATAAAACAAACATCTCGCAAGGGTTCTGGCAATAAAGTCTGAACTTTTGTTAAATTATTCTATAGATTTATTAACATCTGCCAAAACAGTAACAGGATTGTCTGCTTGAGTAATTGGACGTCCGATCACCAAGTAATCGCTGCCTGCATCTATAGCTTGTTTAGGAGTCATAATGCGTTTTTGATCGCCAGCATCACTCCCTACTGGGCGAATACCAGGCGTTACTAGCTTAAAGCCTGCGCCTAACTCTGCTTTTAATTGTTGTGCTTCTTGAGCAGAGCAAACAACACCATCAAGTCCTGCTTCTTTTGCCAACTTCGCTAAATAAATAACTTGCTCTTGTGGTGTTTTTTCTACGCCTAAACGCTTTAACTCTGTCTCATCCATACTCGTTAGCACGGTAACAGCAATTAATAATGGGGCTTTATCGCCAAATGGAGCTAGTGCTTGTTTAGCTTTGCTCATCATCTCAAAGCCACCACTTGCATGCACATTAACCATCCATACACCCATTTTTGCCGCCGCAGTCACTGCTTTTGCCACTGTGTTAGGAATATCATGAAATTTTAAATCTAAAAATACATCAAAACCTAAATCAATTAACTCTTTTACAAATGCAGGGCCAAAGTAAGTAAACATTTCTTTGCCTACTTTAAGGCGACATGAATCGGGTGATAGCTGTTTTACAAAGTCTAAAGCGGCTTGCTGATCATCGTAATCGAGTGCAATAAGAATTTTTTTTGATTTTTCGAAAGGCATAACTATCCTACTTTATAGCGAAAGTGTTATTTGAAAACTAAAAGATTAAAATCCGTCTAAGCCCTTGCTTGGTACAGTAGTTTCCCAATGCTTACAAGAAGGACAATTCCAATAAATTGTATAACTAGTAAAGCCACAATGCTGACATTGAAAGTCTGGTTTGGTGGCAATATAAGAAGTGACCAGTTTATCTATTTGGTCGAGCACCTCTTTAGTATTTTTATCTTGAGCGCCCATTAGTTGTAATAAAAAACTAAACCCGCGTATGGTTGGTTGGCGCTTTAAGCTATCAGTTAAAAACTCAAAAGCTTGCTCTGTATTACCTTGCTCTAACAAAGCTTGGCAATGTTGTATTTTTATTAGCACTCCACCTTTGTCGAGTAACTCACTGATCAGCTGATGAAATTGATGAGTTAAATTTAGATGCTTATAACAATGTGCTAATTTATCGACAAATAAAGGAGCAAAAAATGTAAATTGGCAAATTAATTCGCGCCAATAGTAAATTGCCTTTACGTAGTCTTCTTTAGTATATGCAGACAAACCAAGTTCATATAAAGGACGTATCGCTTTATGATTCAAACTAATGGCTTTGCGCATTAATGAGGGGTTATTATCACTTAACGCCAGCTCACAGTAAAAGTTAGCTATGGCTTTAAAGTGTTGTTCTTTTGAAAATAATTCACTATGCGCTTCAAACATATTAATCCCTTTTTGCCACTCTCGGGTTTGCGAATATAGAGTGATAATAGGATCTAATGCTTCACTGTGGTCCATTTTAACAAGCCAAACTAAATGCTCTTCGGCACTATCTAATAGCCCAGCCATAACATAATCTTCTGCTAATTCTAAACGACTAGCAGCAGCTTGTTGCTCATTAAGGCTTGGGTGTTTTAAAAGGAGTTCGTGAATTTTTATTGCGCGGTCTAGCTCGCCTCTGCGGCGAAACATAGTTGCAAGCGTTGAATAATGTTCAACCGAGTCAGCTGCAACTTCTAGTAAATTAATTAAATGTTCAAGGCCTTGATCTTCTTCCCTGTCGAGTAAAAACTTTAAGCCTTTACTATATTCAGAGGTGATCTGCCGATTAAATTGATGAGCTTGATTTTTAGCACTGTTTTTTCCCATTATCCAGCCGTAACCGGCAGCCACAGGAAGTAGTAAAAATAACAGCTCAATCATAATTATGAGTCTTTATCAGCAGCAGGCTTTTTTTTACTTTGTTCAGGTGCTAACTGTTTTTTTAAACGATAATTTTGCCACTTAAGTTGTGAAAATAATTTAAAGCTTACAAAACAACCAATTACAACACCTAATAAAAAGCAAATACTTATTATAACGGCTAAAGGCAATGTATTGCTGGCTATAATATAGTTTATTTGTACTAATTGTGGATTTTGAGAACCCAATACAAATGCACTGATCAAGCAAAGTGCAACCAGAATAATTTTTAATACCTTAAACAAGTACCCTACTCCAATAAGTTAACTAGGCAATGCTCTCGTTTACACGATCACGTAATTCTTTACCTGGTTTAAAATGTGGTACATGTTTACCATCTAGCTCTACTGTTTCGCCAGTCTTAGGGTTACGACCGGTACGTGGAGCGCGATAATGCAAAGAAAAACTACCAAAACCTCTGATCTCAATACGATCTGAAGAAGATAATGAGCCGGCCATTTGTTCAAGAATTTCTTTTACTGCATTTTCAACATCTTTCACTGGAACGTGTGCGTGTTGCTGTGCAAGTGTTTCTATCAGTTCTGACTTAGTCATAGCATTTCCTTAAAAGAAATAATGGAAGGGCATAAACTGCCCTTCCAATTAAAGACTGATTAATTAGTCTTTTTGTGCATTTGCGAAAGCAGCAGCCATTGCGTTTTCAAACACTGGCTCGTCTTTCTTAAGCTTTTCTATTACTTCTTTCTCTTCAGCTTCGAAAAGAGCTTTAACAGATAAGCTTAAAGTGCGGTTCTTGCGATCAACACCAACATATTTAACTTCAATTTCGTCGCCTACAGAAACAACAGTAGTTGCATCTTCAACGCGCTCTTGAGCGATATCAGCTACACGGATGTAACCTTCAACGCCTTCGATAAGTTCAATAGTTGCGCCTTTAGCATCAACTTCAGTCACTTTACCTTTAACAATAGCACCTTTTTTGTTTGCATCAAGGTAGTTATTGAATGGGTCAGCTTCGATTTGCTTAACACCTAGAGAGATACGTTCGCGCTCTGGGTCAACTTGCAATACGATAGCAGTGATTTCGTCGCCTTTCTTGAATTCACGTACAGCGTCTTCGCCAGGTGTATTCCAAGAAATGTCTGAAAGGTGTACAAGACCATCAATACCACCGTCAAGACCGATAAAGATACCGAAGTCAGTGATTGATTTGATCTTACCAGTAACTTGGTCGCCTTTGTTTTGTAGACGAGCAAATTCCTGCCAAGGATTAGCAATACATTGCTTAAGACCAAGAGAAATACGACGACGTTCTTCGTCTATTTCAAGAACCATAACTTCAACGCTGTCGCCAAGGCTAACAACTTTTGAAGGATGGATGTTCTTGTTAGTCCAATCCATTTCAGAAACGTGAACTAAACCTTCAACGCCTTCTTCGATTTCCACGAAACAGCCGTAATCTGTAAGGTTAGTAACACGACCAGAAAGTTTAGAACCTTCTGGGTAACGACCAGCGATAGCTGCCCATGGATCTTCGCCAAGCTGTTTAAGGCCTAGAGATACACGAGTTTTATCTTTGTCGAATTTAAGAACTTTAACTGCGATTTCGTCGCCAACATTAACGATTTCTGAAGGGTGCTTAACACGCTTCCACGCCATATCAGTAATGTGTAGTAGACCATCAACACCACCAAGGTCAACGAATGCACCGTAGTCAGTAAGGTTCTTAACGATACCTTTAACTTCTTGGCCTTCAACAAGGTTAGCAAGAAGCTCTTCACGTTCTTGTGAGTTTTCAGATTCGATAACTGCACGACGTGAAACAACAACGTTGTTACGTTTTTGATCAAGCTTGATTACTTTAAATTCAAGCTCTTTGCCTTCAAGGTGAGTTGTGTCACGTACTGGACGAACATCAACAAGTGAACCAGGTAGGAAAGCACGGATTGAATCAACTTCAACTGTGAAACCGCCTTTAACTTTACCGTTGATAACACCAGTAACAGTTTCTTGCTCTTCACATGCTTTCTCAAGACGGATCCACGCTTCGTGACGCTTCGCTTTCTCACGAGAAAGGATAGTTTCACCGAAACCGTCTTCAATTGCATCTAGTGCAACATCTACTTCGTCGCCAACAGCAACTTCAAGTTCACCAGCAGCATTTTTGAACTGCTCAGCAGGGATAGCACTTTCTGATTTAAGACCAGCATCTACAAGTACAATGTTGTTCTCGATTGAGATTACTGTACCTTTAACGATAGAGCCTTGCTCTGCTTCAAAACCCTTTAAGCTTTCTTCAAATAACTGCGCAAAATTTTCTGACATACGAATATACGTCTCTATATATTATACCAATAAGCAACCATGCTGCATGGGGTTGTTAAAATAGCACTGGCATCCTGCTGGTGCATAAAATGTGTTTAGCTTCGTTTAGGAAGCCGACCTTCAGAGATAGCCGTATCCAATAAAGTTAATACCTTATCATATACTTGCTGTGCATTAAGCTCGCTAGTATCAAGCTCAATAGCATCCTCTGCAGGCACAAGTGGCGCAACGGCACGATTCATATCGCGATCATCACGCTCTTGAATGTCTTTTAATAGACCACTCAGTGTAACATTAAGACCGCGAGCATTCAACTCAACAAAACGTCGTTTGGCGCGTTCTTGTGCACTGGCGGTTAAAAATATTTTTAGCGGTGCATCTTTAAAAACCACAGTACCCATATCACGACCATCAGCAATTAGACCTCGTTCAGTTCTAAATGCGCGTTGGCGACGTAATAACGCTTCGCGTACGCGAGGTAGTGCTGCTACTTTTGATGCTGCAGCCCCTACTTCTTCGTTACGGATTGTAGTGGTTACATCCTCACCTTCTAAAACAACCTTTGCTGCATTAGTTTGACTATCTACCAAAAACTGCACATCTAAGTTAGCAGCTAAGGGAACTAATGCATCTTCGTTATCTAATGCGATTTGATGGTGAAGTGCCGCTAGAGATAAAACGCGGTAAATTGCGCCACTATCAAGTACATCCCATCCCAACTTTTCGGCTAACAAGCGACAAACAGTTCCCTTACCTGAACCACTTGGGCCATCTACGGTGATCACGGGCATTAATAACGCCTGCATTTAAACCTCCTACAATGCACACCTAAGTAAACCGCAATATTATACGTCAGTTATTTAAATAGATCGCTATTAGTGTGTAACTTTTTATTAATTAACATCAAAAACCTACTCACTAACTGATGCTAATACATTGAAAAATGTCGGAAATGTTTTATAAGTACACTTAGGATCATTAATCGTGATTGGCTTTCCACCTACGGCAACCATAGCAAAACACATGGCAATGCGATGGTCATCGTAAGTATCAATTGCTACATCGTTAAAGTGTTTCGGGGGAGTGATTTCTATAAAATCGTGCCCTTCTACAACTTCTGCGCCCACTTTTCTGAGCTCAGTTGCCATAGCGTGTAGTCGATCGGTTTCTTTTACGCGCCAATTATAAATATTACGAATAGCCGTTGGCCCTTTAGCGAACAGAGCCACAGTGGCTAATGTCATTGCTGCATCAGGTATGGCATTTGCGTCAATATCAACACCGTTTAATTGGCCTTTACGAACAACTAAACGCTCATCATACCAATCTATTTTAGCGCCCACTTGTTCCATTACTTTAGCAAAGCCAATATCGCCTTGCACCGATTTAGCACCAACACCTTTAATTTCAATTTCGCCACCGGCAATTGCAGCTGCAGCTACAAAGTAAGATGCAGAAGACGCATCGCCTTCAACCATAATACGTTCAAGTGACTGGTACTGTTGACCACCTTTTACGGTAAAAGTTGCATAATTACTATGCTCAACTTCTATTCCAAAGCGTGCCATTACATCAAGGGTAATATCAATGTAGGGTTTAGATACTAAAGTGCCTTTAATCGTTATTTTGGTATCACCATTAAACAGTGGTGCAGCCATTAGTAATGCAGTTAAAAACTGACTTGATATACTGCCGTCAATTGCAACTTCACCACCGTTAATTTGCCCACCTATAATTTTAAGCGGTGGGTAATCTTTATTTTTGCTGTAAGTAATATCACCGCCAAGTGCTTGCAGCGCATCGACTAAATGCCCTATTGGGCGCTCTTCCATGCGTGGCTCGCCAATCAGTTCGTACTCACCTGCAACCGCAGCAAGTACAGCGGTTAAAGGACGGTAAGCTGTGCCTGCATTACCTAAAAACAAAGGCTCTCTTGGGGTTTTAAATACCCCACCAACACCTTGTACTGTAGCAACTGTTCGCTCTTGGTTTAAACTAACGTTAACACCTAATAATTGTAACGCGCCCAACATATGGCGTATATCATCGCTATCAAGTAAGTTTTCAACAACAGTAGTGCCATTTGCTAATGCCGCTAATAACAATATACGGTTTGATAAGCTTTTTGAACCCGGCAGAGTGACGCTGCCATTAACACGCGAAATAGGTTCTAAGCGTAATTGTTCCATTAGCTATTTTCCTTTGCAAAAGCAGCCATAAAATCAACAAGCGCTTGCACGCCCTCAAGTGGCATTGCGTTGTAAATACTGGCGCGCATTCCACCTACAATTCTATGGCCTTCGAGTGCTAGCAAGCCTGCTTCGTTTGATTGAGCAACAAACTTACTGTTTAAGCTTTCATCATTTAACCAAAAAGGGACGTTCATACGCGAGCGACTATGCTTAGCTACTTTATTAGAATAAAAATCAGAATTATCGATAAAATTATAAAGTAGTTCAGCTTTTGCAATATTTTGTGCTTCCATGGCTTTTACACCACCATTTTGCTCAAGCCATTGGAATACTTCAGCCGCTAAATACCATGCAAATGTTGGTGGCGTATTAAACATACTGCCCTGCTTGGCCTCTAGTGCATAATCTAAAATACCTGGTTTAGGAAGCCCTTCACGTGCTAGTAATGTTTTACGTACGATAACGATTGCAATGCCCGAAGGACCTATATTTTTTTGTGCGCCAGCGTAAATTAAATCAAATTGATTAACGTCAATTTCACGCGATAAAATAGTTGACGACATATCTGCAATAATTGGCGCTGTTGGATGACTCGGTACATCAAAAATCTCTAAGCCATCAACGGTTTCGTTAGGGCAATAGTGAATGTACGACGCATCTGCTGGCAACTGCCAGTCTGCCACTGCTTTAATCGAAAATTGACCATCGGTATCGTTACGAACATCGATAGCAGTAGTTTGGGTAAACTTATTTGCTTCATCCGTTGCACTTTTTGACCATACGCCGTTTTCGCAGTAAACCGCTGATTTATTTTCCTGATGTAAATTTAATGGCACAGCACTAAATTGACCGCGACCGCCACCATGCATAAACAGCACTTCAAATTCATCGCTAATATTCATTAAACGACGCAGGCTCGCTTCACATTTTTTAGTGAGCGCTAAAAACTCTTTACTACGGTGACTCATTTCCATCACCGATACACCCAAACCTTGCCAATCTATAAATTCTTGTTGTGCTTTTTTCATTACTGCTGGCGGTAACATGGCCGGCCCCGCACAAAAATTATACTTACTCATTACCTTTTCCTCATTCCAGTAATTAAAAAATTAAACACCCGATTACCATTCAATCAGGTTATACACATTAAATTAAAGCTGTGATCATTAAGTGGGCTATAGCCTCACTCATAGTATTAAAGCCTTCATTACCTATAAAGCTGCATTAATGCAGCAAACAGAGCAATATAAAACAATTACTGAGAACAACTATATATATAAATTAACGTCTTGCAATTGAGTCTTTTTGCTATTGTAAAAATTATTTTATTGCGCAGTATTATTAATATTAATTTTATTCAACACCATTAAAAAAAGCGGCCAAGGCCGCTTTTTTAATCTCAATTATTCTGAAGGAGGATTATCATCCGCTACTTCATCAATAACCGTATCAACTGTTTCGACGTCTTCGATATCAATTAAGTCACTTTCGGTAACTTCAATCTCTTCTATACGTTGTAAACCAACTACTTGCTCTTCGTCAATAGTTCTGATCAAAATAACACCTTGCGTGTTACGTCCAACCGTAGAAACTTCATTAACGCGAGTTCGTACTAAGGTACCACGATTTGAAATAATCATTATTTCATCGTTATCGTCAACTTGTACAGCACCTACAACCGCACCATTACGCTCACTTACTTTAATAGACACTACACCTTGAGTCGCACGACTCTTCGCTGGGTAGTCTTCAAGTAAAGTACGTTTACCGTAGCCGTTTTCAGTCACGGTTAAAATAGCACCATCTGTTTTAGGCACAATTAACGATACTACGCGTTGTCCTTCAGGCATTTTAATACCACGAACACCTGTAGCTGTACGGCCCATAGGACGAACACCTTTGAAGCGAATCTCAGGGTTACCTTCTTCGTCTAGTACTGGGTTACCGTTTTCATCAACAACCGTTGTTTCTTCTGCTTCTTTAAAGCGTACTACTTTACCTGCATCGGTAAACAACATAATTTCGTTGCTGCCATCGGTAACATCAACACCAATTAGGCTATCGCCTTCATTTAGGTTAACCGCAATAATACCGCTTGCACGTTGACGACTGTATGCCGTTAGTGGTGTTTTCTTCACTGTACCAAATGCGGTTGCCATAAAGATGTATTTATCTTCTGCATACTCGCGTACTGGTAATATAGCGGTAATACGTTCATCTGCCTCAAGTGGTAATAAGTTAACAATTGGTTTGCCGCGCGCTGCACGACTTGCAAGTGGTAACTGATACACTTTAAGCCAATATAAACGACCAGCCGTTGAGAAACACAATATAGTATCGTGCGTATTAGCAACTAATAAACGTTCAATGAAATCTTCATCTTTCATCTTCGTTGCCGATTTACCTTTACCACCACGACGCTGCGCTTCGTAATCAGACAGAGCCTGATACTTAACATAACCTTCGTGAGAAAGCGTTACTACTACGTTTTCTTCGGTAATTAAATCTTCAAGGCTGATATCGTGTGCTGCGGCATTTATTTCAGTACGACGCTCATCACCATATTGCGCTTTAATTTCAACTAACTCATCGCGAATAACTTCCATTAAACGCTCTGGTGTTGCCAAAATATGTAAAAGCTCAGCAATTAAATCTAATAACGATTGGTATTCAGTTAGAATCTTTTCGTGTTCTAAACCCGTTAGCTTATGTAAGCGTAAATCTAGGATTGCTTGAGCTTGTTGCTCAGAAATAAAGTATTGACCATCGCGAATACCTAACTCAGCAGCTAACCAATCTGGGCGGGCAACGTTGTCTTCGCCTGCTTTATCAAGCATGGCTTTTACGTTACCTAATTCCCACGAACGCGCTGTTAAAGCAACTTTTGCTTCAGCAGGTGTTGGTGAATTACGAATAAGCTCAATAATTGGGTCGATGTTTGCCAGTGCAATTGCTAAACCTTCTAGCATATGTGCACGGTCACGCGCTTTGCGTAAATCAAAAACAGTACGACGAGTTACTACTTCACGGCGGTGAATAATAAACTCTTCAAGCATTTCTTTTAAATTAAAGCACTTAGGCTGGTTGTTAATTAACGCAACCATATTCATACCAAACACAGTTTGTAACTGCGTTTGCGCATATAA
Source organism: Pseudoalteromonas sp. K222D (assembly GCF_017653575.1). Lineage (NCBI taxonomy): Bacteria > Pseudomonadati > Pseudomonadota > Gammaproteobacteria > Alteromonadales > Pseudoalteromonadaceae > Pseudoalteromonas > Pseudoalteromonas sp. K222D. The sequence goes on along the minus strand of NZ_JAGGDL010000010.1, from coordinate 54,920 downwards.
ATTATTTAAAATAACTTCGCCTACGTCACCACGTTTAATCTCAATAACGATACGCATACCGTCTTTATCTGATTCATCACGTAGTGCACTAATACCTTCAATTTTTTTATCTTTAACCAGCTCGGCAATTTTTTCAATTAGGCGCGCTTTGTTAACTTGATAAGGTATTTCATGAACAATGATAGTTTCACGATGCGTTTTTTCATCTACTTCTATTTCAGCGCGGGCACGCATGTACACTTTACCACGGCCAGTTAAATAGGCTTGCTCTATGCCTTTTTTACCGTTGATAATTGCAGCAGTTGGAAAATCTGGGCCCGGGATATAATCCATTAACTCTAAAATAGATAATTCAGGGTTTTGAATGAGTGCTAAACAGCCATTTACCACTTCAGTTAAGTTATGAGGTGGAATGTTTGTTGCCATACCTACCGCAATACCCGATGAACCGTTTACTAATAAGTTAGGAACTCTGGTTGGTAAAACGTCAGGGATTTGCTCAGTGCCGTCGTAGTTAGGAACGAAATCAACCGTTTCTTTTTCAAGATCGGCTAATAATTCATGCGACATTTTTGCCATACGTACTTCTGTATAACGCATTGCCGCTGCTGAATCACCATCAACCGAACCGAAGTTACCTTGACCATCTACTAGCATATAACGCAGTGAGAATGGCTGTGCCATACGTACTATAGTGTCGTAAACAGCACTATCGCCGTGTGGGTGGTATTTACCGATTACGTCACCGACAACACGTGCCGATTTTTTGTAAGGCTTGTTCCAATCATTACTAAGCTCGTTCATTGCAAACAAAACGCGGCGGTGAACAGGTTTTAAGCCATCACGCACGTCTGGTAATGCACGTCCTACAATTACGCTCATTGCGTAATCTAAGTAGGAGTTTTTTAACTCGTCTTCAATATTGACTGGCAGAATGCCATGGGCGAGATCAGTCATTGATATCACATTCCTTCAGTATCAGCTCTTAAACACCCACTATTAGGTATCAAGAGAATTTGTTATTATTGCTAAAGAAACATGCTACCACAATTTATTTAGATTTACAGGCGCAAAACTTTGCGATTTACCAATTTAGCCCTATATAATGCCCCCAGATTGACGAGGAAGTATTTTATGACCGAACATCAAAATGTAGATCACGCAGAAATTGCAAAATTTGAGGCCATCGCAGAGCGGTGGTGGGATTTAGACGGGGAATTTAAACCGCTTCACGAAATAAACCCCTTACGTTTAGACTTTATAGCCAATAAAACTGGCGGTCTATTTGACAAAGAAACACTAGATGTAGGTTGTGGCGGCGGTATTTTAAGCCAAAGCATGGCGCGCATGGGAGCAAGGGTAACTGGCATAGATATGGGCCAAGAGCCTTTAACTGTTGCCAAATTACACAGCCTAGAGACAGGCGTACATGTAGAGTATATTAAAGTACCTGCTGAACAATATGCATCCGAGCACCCTGCTCGCTTTGATGTAGTAACCTGTATGGAAATGCTGGAGCATGTACCCGATCCGGCTTCTATTATTCATGCTGTTGCAGAGCTTGCAAAACCCGGTGCTGATGTGTTTTTTTCAACACTTAATAAAACCCCTAAAGCCTATTTATACGCCATTATTGGTGCAGAAAAGCTATTAAAAATGGTGCCTGAAGGCACTCACGATCATAAAAAGTTTATTAAACCAGCACAGTTAATTGCCTGGGCTGAACAAGCGGGTTTAAAAGTGCGCGCCAGTGCTGGGTTATCTTATAATCCATTATCTAAGCAGTACTCGCTTAATACCGACGTAAGCGTAAATTATATTCTGCATTTTGAGAAGTTAGCGTAATGGCTAGCTCTCAATCAACGTCACCTACTATAGAGTACGATGCTTTTTTATTTGACTTAGATGGCACTTTACTCGATACCGCTGATGACTTAGGTGCAGCTTTAAATACCGTACTGCGTTCGCAGCAATTAGATACAGTAAGTAGTGAGATATATCGCGCTGCTGCATCTAATGGCGCAGCAGCCTTGTTAGAGGTCGGTTTTAAAGATAAATGGGGTGAGCAACCGCAAGCACAACTCGTTAAGCAATTAATTGATGCCTACGCGGCTAATATAGCCAAACACACCACGTGCTTTGCTGGTATTGAGCCACTACTTATCGAACTGGAGCGAAAAAACATCAAATGGGGGATCATGACTAACAAACCCGGATTTTTAACCGACCCTTTAGTGGCCGCGATCCCTGCTTTAAAAAATGCCTGCGTGGTTATCAGTGGCGATACTTTAGCTGAAGCTAAACCTTCGCCTTTACCTTTACTACATTGTGCCAAGCTAATGGGCGTTGCACCAAATCGTTGCTTGTACATTGGCGATGCTTTGCGTGACATTCAAGCAGGTAAAGCGGCAGGTATGCACACCGCAACCGCACTTTGGGGTTACGTGCCTAACTTAACCGAAGTTTTGAGCTGGCAGGCCGATTTTAATTGGCAAAGCCCTATTGAAGGTTTTAACCATATATAGTGCCATGTTAATTATTAAACACTATATATTGTGATTGTGTTAGTTTTCACACAAAGCCTGCTGATAAAAAAAGCAGTCAAAATATATTTTTAAAAAGCGTAAATTTAGTAGATCCTTAGTTGATTTTTGTAAATTTCAACTTAACCGAATGTTCGAAGGTTAATGCTTACTAACACAAATGTGTTATCCCGACGTTATCCACAATTAGGGGCAATTCTGTCCCTTGCAAAACAACGCGGACCACACTATCTTGTGATCTCTAATTTGAACAACACCAGATATTGTGGCTAAATGTTATTCAATAAAATCGCCTGAATTGGTGTAAACAATAATAAATGAATAGATACTCTGTTATTTTGGAGTATTAATCATTGGTCAAAATACTTAATTTCCAAGGAATACAGGCAAAACTATGAACCAACAGTTATCTGTAAGCAAACGTGACGGCCGTAAAGAGCCACTTGATCTTGACAAGATCCATCGCGTTATTGAATGGGCCGCCGAAGGGTTAAATAACGTTTCGGTTTCGCAAGTTGAATTAAAATCACACATTCAATTTTACGACGGTATTCGTACTAAAGATATTCACGAAACCATCATTAAAGCTGCAGCCGATCAGATTTCAAAAGAATCTCCTGATTATCAGTATTTGTCAGCACGTTTAGCTGTATTCCATTTACGTAAAAAAGCGTATGGCCAATTTGAGCCACCACGTTTATTTGATCATGTAACAAAAATGGTTGGCGACAAACGCTACGACGCTCACCTACTGGTAGATTACACCGAGCAAGAGCTTGACGAATTAGACGAATACCTAGATCACAGCCGTGACCTTAACTTTAGTTATGCTGCGGTTAAACAGCTTGAAGGTAAATACTTAGTTCAAAACCGTGTAACCGGTGAGATTTATGAAAGCGCGCAGTTTTTATATATTTTAGTCGCTGCTAGCTTATTTGCTGACTACCCTCGCGATACACGTATTGCGTATATAAAACGTTTTTACGATGCGATTTCATTGTTTAAAATTTCACTGCCTACGCCAATTATGGCAGGTGTTCGTACGCCAACACGCCAGTTTAGCTCGTGTGTATTAATAGAGTGTGGCGACAGCCTTGATTCAATTAACGCCACCTCGTCTGCAATTGTTAAATACGTATCGCAACGTGCTGGCATTGGTATTAACGCAGGTCGTATTCGTGCTTTAGGTAGCCATATTCGCAATGGCGAAGCGTACCATACGGGTTGTATTCCTTTTTATAAGCACTTTCAAACAGCGGTTAAAAGCTGTTCGCAAGGCGGTGTACGTGGCGGCGCAGCAACCTTGTTCTACCCGCTTTGGCATTTAGAAGTAGAAAACTTGTTAGTACTTAAAAATAACCGCGGGGTTGATGACAACCGCGTGCGTCATTTAGATTACGGCGTACAGTTTAATAAACTAATGTACTCGCGTTTAATTAAAGACGACTACATTACCTTGTTTAGCCCCTCTGATGTGCCAGGCCTTTACGATGCATTTTTTGAAGACCAAGACGAGTTTGACGCGCTTTATGTAAAATACGAACAAGACGAATCAATTCGTAAAAAACGCATTAAAGCTATTGAACTGTTCTCAATGTTTGCGCAAGAACGTGCAAGTACCGGTCGTATTTACTTACAAAACGTTGACCACTGTAATACGCACAGCCCGTTCATTGCTAAAGTGGCACCTATTCGCCAATCTAATTTATGTTTAGAAATTGCATTACCAACTAAGCCGTTGGATAACGTAAACGACGAAGAAGGCGAAATTGCGCTATGTACACTCTCTGCATTTAACTTAGGGGCTATTGAGTCACTAGATGAACTTGAAGAATTGGCTGAGCTTGCTGTACGCGCTTTAGATAACTTACTTGATTTTCAAGACTACCCAGTACCGGCTGCAAAAAATGCCACTATGGGTCGTCGTACTCTAGGAATAGGCGTAATTAACTACGCATACTACCTAGCTAAAAACGGTAAGCGTTATTCAGATGGCAGCGCAAATGCACTAACGCACAAAACATTTGAAGCGATTCAATACTACTTAATGAAAGCATCAAACGAGCTTGCTAAAGAGCGTGGTGCATGTCCTAAGTTTAACGAAACAACCTACTCTCAAGGTATAATGCCAACAGATACGTACAAGCGAGATCTTGACAAAATTTGTGATGAGCCACTACACCTTGATTGGGATGCATTACGTGCCAGCATTAAAGAGCACGGTATGCGTAACTCAACAGTAAGTGCGCTAATGCCATCAGAAACATCGTCGCAAATTTCTAACGCAACAAACGGTATTGAGCCACCACGTGGTCATATTAGCGTTAAAGCAAGTAAAGACGGTATTTTAAAGCAAGTTGTACCTGAATATGAACGTTTAAAAGATAACTACGAGTTACTGTGGGATATTCCTTCAAACGATGGTTACTTACAACTTGTGGGTATAATGCAAAAATTTATTGATCAGTCTATTTCGGCCAATACAAATTATGATCCTGGTAAGTTTGAAGGCGGTCGCGTACCGATGAAAGTCTTATTAAAAGATTTGCTTAGCGCCTACAAACTGGGTGTTAAAACCTTGTACTATCACAATACCCGCGATGGTGCATCTGATGCACAAGAAGATACACCGGATCTTGAAGATGATGATTGCGCAGGCGGCGCGTGTAAAATTTAATTTTTGAGTTTTTATTTTAAGCGGGCACTAAGCCCGCTTTATTCTGATAGTTTTTTGAGTGATAAACATGTCTTATACTACCTTTAGTCGTAAACATAATAACCAAATGGAAGAGCCAATGTTTTTTGGCCAAACCGTTAACGTATCTCGTTATGATCAACAAAAATACCCTATTTTTGAAAAACTAATTGAAAAGCAGCTTTCGTTTTTTTGGCGCCCAGAAGAAGTAGACGTAAGCAAAGACCGCTTAGACTTTCAAGCATTACCTGATCATGAAAAGCATATATTTTTAAGTAACTTAAAATATCAAACATTGCTTGATAGCGTACAAGGGCGTTCACCAAACGTGGCCCTACTACCTATTGTATCGCTACCAGAGTTAGAAACATGGATAGAAACGTGGGCGTTTAGTGAAACGATTCATAGCCGCTCGTACACGCATATTATTCGTAATGTTACCCAAGCACCTGAACTTATTTTTGATGACATAGTTAGCAATGATAAAATTAGTGAACGTGCCGATGCGGTAACAAAATACTACGATGATTTAATTAACTCAGTGTCGCTTTATAATTTATACGGTGAAGGCAAACACGAGATTAACGGTAAATCTGTTGTTGTTAATTTATTTGAGCTGAAAAAGAAACTTTACCTGGCAATGATGTCGGTAAATATTTTAGAAGCGATTCGTTTTTATGTCAGCTTTGCCTGCTCGTTTGCGTTTGCTGAGCGTGAATTGATGGAAGGTAACGCTAAAATAATCAAGCTTATTGCCCGCGATGAAGCGCTACATTTATCTGGCACTCAGCATATTTTAAATATTATGCAAGACGGTAAAGACGATCCAGAAATGGCGATTGTTGCCGCGCAGTGCCGCGACGAAGCAATTAAAATGTTTGTGGACGCTGCAGAGCAAGAAAAAGAATGGGCCGAGTACTTATTCAAAGATGGCTCAATGATTGGCTTAAATAAACACATTTTATGTCAGTACGTTGAATACATTACCAACGCTCGAATGACAGCCATTGGTTTTCCTGCACAGTTTAAAAACAACAGTAATCCCATCCCATGGATAAACTCTTGGTTGGTGTCAGATAACGTGCAAGTAGCACCACAAGAAGCTGAAATTAGCTCCTACCTTGTTGGTCAAATAGACTCGCAAGTTGATGCCTCTGAATTTGGTGACTTTGATTTATAATGACTGATCGACCTACTGCAAGCATTACGCTTGCAGATAACAGCCAGTGTATAGAATTTAGCACTGGCTGTCCTTCTGTTTTACACTGCCTAGAATCTCAACAGATAGAAGTGGCCTTTCAATGCCGCGAAGGCTATTGCGGTGCCTGCAGAGCGACTTTAGTGTCAGGTAAAGTTGATTATAATGAAGAGCCTCTAGCGTTTGTACGCGACGGCGAAATACTGTTGTGCTGCTGCAAACCTAATGGCGACATACATATTAAACTTTAACTTCAACTTCATTTAAACCAAACAGTCTAAAAATCACTCTCTAATCAGTTTTAAGTACTTTTAAACCACTTAGTTTAAAGTACTTTTTAGCCCTTTATAAAAAGCATATTCATAAACTAAATTAATTAACCTTTATAAATTGTTAACAATCAGAGCCTTGCAGATTTCCCTGCTAATTAATTACTAAAACCGATAAAGTTATACTATAACATCATTGAACCGTCGCTTTTGTAGTGTTATATTATATCACAACATAACAACCACGAACTCAAAGACTCATGACTAAGCTAACATTAATCTCCTCTGCAATTTTTTCTGTTTTATGCTCTCACTCTGCACTTGCTGCCACTGTTAATGGCAAAGTAACAGATGAAAAAAATCAACCTATTGAAAACGCTACTATTCATGTACACGGTAAATCTCAAAGCGTTAAAACTAACAAGCTTGGCGAGTTTGCCATTGAGCTTGATGCGAGCGGCCAGCTGCATATTAGCAAAGATAACTATAGCGATTCACGCATTACGGTAACCGAGTCATCAAACAATATTGCAATTGCTTTAAAGCCAACCTCTATTGAAACTGTAGTTGTGTTTGCATCGGCCTTGCACAAAAGTAGCTTAGAAATGATTTCTCCGGTAAATGTACTCTCTGGTGATGAGCTAAGAAACAAGTCAAAGCCAACGCTTGGCGAAACCCTAAAAGGCTTACCGGGAGTTAACGCGAGTTATTTTGGCCCTGTTTCATCAAGCCCAATTATTCGTGGCTTAGATGGCCCTCGGGTTAAAATTATGCAAAATGGCTTAGACAGCAGTGATGCATCGCGTATTGGCCCTGATCATGCTACCTCTAGCGACAGCTTAGCTGCTGAACAAATAGAAGTACTACGTGGCCCAAGTACCCTACTGTATGGCTCTGGTGCTATTGGTGGTGTGGTAAACGTAGTTGATAACCGCATTCCTACGAGTAATATAGATGAATTAACCGGTGCAGTAGAATACAGTCACGATTCGGTATCCAACGCGAATACCTACGCTGCAAAGTTAGAGACGGGTTATAATAATTTTAACTTTCATTTTGATGGCACTAAACGCAGCGGCGATGACTATCAAACACCACGATTTAACCAGCTTCACGAAGATGGTGATGTTGAAAGTAAAGATTCTGTAGAAAACACCTTTATCGACAGTGAAACCGTTAACTTTGGTACTAGCTACGTAGGTGAGCATTTAACGGTTGGGTTTTCTTACGGTAAAATAAAAACGGATTATGGTATTCCAGGTCATGAGCATGATCACGGACATGAACACGATCATGCAGCCGACGGCGATGCCCATAGTGATGAAGCACATGAAGAAACACCTGTTTTTGCCCAGTTAGAGCAAGATCGCTGGCAAGGTCTATTAAGCTATGCGCTACATAATAATTGGATTGAAACCATTAATTTGCGCTTAGGCTATACAGATTACTTACACAGTGAAATTGAAAATGGTGAAATAGGCACTACATTTAAAAACAAAACCACTGAAGCACGCTTAAACATAGAACATAAATTAGCTGATTGGCACGGCATGGTGGGTTATCACTACAGTGATTCTGATTATGATGCCAACGGCGAAGAAGCATTTACGCCAGCCAGTGTAACGACCACTAATGCTTTATATTTATTAGAAGAACGTGAGTTTGGTGATGTAACTATTGAGTTAGGTGCGCGAGTTGAAGACTATAAAATAAAAAGCCAAATAGCAACGCATCAGCATAGCCATGATGACACGCAAACAAGCAATGCTGAAGTACTTGACTACACTAAAAGCTTTACTAACCTTAGCGCTTCAATGGGTGCTATTTGGCAATATACCCCTGGATATAGTATGGCAATGAGTCTTTCACACTCAGAACGTGCCCCGCTCTCTGCAGAGCTATTATCTAATGGCTTACACATTGCAACTGGTACCTATGAGCTTGGCCTAGGCTATCATATTGAAGACGGTGAAGCGCATTTTGAACCCGAGAATATCAAACAAGAAACCTCAACCAATATTGATTTAGGTTTTAGACGCTTTAGCGGTGACTTTGGTTACTCTGTAAACTTTTTTTATAATGATATTAAAAACTTTTACTTTCAAGAAAATACTGGCTTAGTATTTGATGAAGAACATGGTTTAGAAGCGGCTGATAACGGCCACGACCATGGTGTGGCGGTGTATCAGTTTACCAGTAAAGACGCCGAGCTGTATGGCTTAGAGCTTGATGCGCATTATAAAGTTAACGCAAGCACCTTGGTTAAAGTATTTGGTGACTCTACGCGAGCAAAACTCAAGCAAGACGATGAAAACTTACCTCGTATCCCTGCTAATAAATTAGGCTCTGAGTTGCAATACAACTTAGGTAATTGGCAATTCGCATTAACCGGTACCCATTATTTTTCACAAAGCGATATTACCGCCTATGAGACTAAAACCGATGGTTATACTTTATTTGATGCACAAGCTAACTATCAGCTAGATTTAGGTAACCTTGATACACAACTATATATCAACGTTGATAATATTACTGATGAGCTTGGCTTTGTACATAGCTCATTTATTAAAGACACCGCCCCATTACCAGGTAGAAACTTACGTTTTGGTATTCGCGGCTACTTTTAACAATATACTTTAATTACCGCTAATCATTAATAAGCCCCTTGCTATGCTGGGGCGTATTTATTGCTTGCTAAAGTGCAATGTTTTTCATCCTCTTTATACATATTTTACTTTAAATACTTTTCACAAAAAGAAATAAATGAGCAATAGAAAAAGTTAAATATACCGGTAAGACACAAAAAAACCGCATTCAATTTAATGAATGCGGTTTTTTATTTATTGCTTAAGAATACTTAAGCAATAATTTCGTGTAACTCAACATCAAATACTAGTGTTGAGTAAGGTGCGATTGCAGCACCGGCACCACGTTCACCATAAGCAAGGTCATGAGGAACGTAAAGACGCCATTTAGTACCCGCTGGCATCATTTGTAATGCTTCAGTCCAGCCTTTGATCACGCCACCTACTGGGAATTCAGCAGGTTGACCGCGCTCGTATGAGCTATCAAAAACAGTACCGTTAATTAATGTACCGTGGTAATCAACACGTACTGTAGACTCAGCTGTTGGCTTGTCGCCTTCACCTGTAGTAATTACTTCGTATTGAAGACCTGATTCAGTTACTGTGATTTCAGGACGTTTTGCATTTTCTTCTAGAAATGCAATGCCTTCAGCAGCAAGTACTTGTGATTCTTGCTCGCGACGAGCTTGAATTTCTTCATTGATTTTTTCAAAAGCAGCTTGGATCTCAGGGATCTCAACTTGAAAAGCGCTACCTGCGTACGCATCTTTCATGCCTTCAAACACTGAATTTAGGTTTAAGCCTTCAAAAGGATTAGACTTAAGTTGCTCACCCATTTGTAAGCCAATACCGTAACTTGCTTTTTCAGCATCTGTAGTAAAATTATCTGACATAATGTGTTTTTCACGTTTTGTTAGTTAAAAGACGCGACTATGCTATCACAAAATAAACCCGCTTTGGGGCTAGTTTTTGCTGTGTTTTACTTTAATTAGGCCAACAATATAGGTACTCACTGGTAAACTGCATAAAATTCCAGCAAGTAGCGCTAAAGTGAGTAATCCACTAGCACCAAATAATAAAAATGGAATTACCACAAGCCCAACTAAACCTATAAATACTGAGCCAATAACTGGCCAAAATTTATCGTATTTAGTAATTAAATGAGCCACTAAAATATTAAAACCGAGGGCATAAACAAAGGCGGTAATAACAGGGTTATTTGGTTGCGCATCAAGTGCCATTTTGACTAATAAACTTATTGCACTTTGATAACAATAAGCAAACACAATCCATAATAAAACGTGTTTAATTAATTGCTGTGAGGTTGAAAGGTTAGTTGATTTTGACATACAAGTTCCACAAAGCAAAAAACCGCCAATAAGGCGGTTTTTTTAAATAATGGTGGAGAGATAGGGATTTGAACCCTAGATGGGCTATAAACCCATGCCGGTTTTCAAGACCGGTGCATTCGACCACTCTGCCATCTCTCCGCACAGCGCGAATAATAGGGGTAAATGACAAACTTGTAAAGGCCTAAAAGCATAAAATCGTTAAAAATAATTTTATGCTTAAAATTAAAGCAATCTATTAAAATACCAACGGTTATTAATTTAGCGACTGCTAAATTTAACAAAGGAGTTTATTTTAGTAATATTGCTTTGGTCTGCGTGCAATCCAAGAACAAAGCAAACACACAAATAAACTTAAAGTTAAAAATGTTGCACTTTGAAATATTAAATCAAATCGATTTAAATCATCACTAGGTACTACTACAACCAAAAATGCAGGCAATACGGTGAGTAATAACACATAACAACATATTTTAAATGCACGACCAAAGTCATAGCGTTTAGATTGTTGCATCCACCAGGTTAAAACAACTAACACACCCATTGATGAGGCAACAATAAAATGTGCTTTACTGGTACTCATTGCAACATAAAGGGTTATAAAAGCACCTATGGCGCCCCAAAAAGACCAGGCCAGCCAACTTTCTTTTTCACGTAAAAATAAATTTCCCATTAATTTCGTCTTCTTTATCTTTGTTTTTATTAAGACTTTCCATACTTTATCAAAAAACAATCGATTAAAAAACAAACTGCAGAAGGAGTTTTATAGATTACGCATCCTAGCACTTCTCACAGCTAAACTACTTAACCTGAACTCTGGTTAAGGCATTTACTAACACATTTAATAATAATGATATTTAAACTTATTTTCTCTAGCGTTGAAAATAGCTGCTAGAGATAGATTTATTATCAAGAGTTCTGGTTACTTACACATCCACTCTAACATACAAGCGTTAATGGTGTATGAGTATAAGTAGGGCAAAAAGTTCATCTTATTTTATAAGTAGCTGAAAAAATCAATAGCTTTATGACGAGGCGACTTTTTACAATCAACAGCCGGTGTGCCTAAATACAAATAGCCCACTATTTCGTCTTGCTCATTTAATTTTAATGCCTGTTTAACTGCAGGGCTTTGCGCAAAAAAACCAGTTCGCCAAATACCACTAAGCCCTTGTGCAAAAGCCGCTTGTTGCATAGCAAATACGCTACACCCTGCGCTTTGTATTTGCTCAATTCGCGGAACTTTTGGATGTTCTTGATACTTTGCTATAGCAATAATAATCATAGGCGCGCGCAACGGGTGCTCTTTTGTGCGCTCAATCATTTTTTCGGCTTGTTGCTCTGCAATTGCACTTTGCTGAAAAATGTCGCCTAATTTATGGCGCGCATCACCCTCTACAACAATAAATTGCCAAGGTGCAATACAACCATGGTCGGGAACACGTAGCGCAGCTTGCTGGATCACCGCGAGTTGTTCTTCATTTGGGCCTGGCTCTGTTAATTTGGCGTCAGATTGACGGGTCAATAATAATTCAATCGCGTTCATAACCATCTCTCAAAATAAAAGCTAGCATAGCATTGATTTAACATAGAAAAATAAAGGCTGTAATATCAGTGCTTATTTTAGCGAGAATAATAGATAAACAGCCTAAGCTGTATATTAACAGGCGGGATAAACTTATACCCCGCCTAAATAGCGGGGTATAGTATGCAGTAGCCAATTGGTTATAACAAGTTAGACTAGCCTATTGGCTAAGCCAAAATGTTATATTTCTCTGGCAATTTGCAGCGCTTCATAAATAGCACGTTTAGCATCAATTGCAGTGGCAAGCTTAGCGCCCCCAATAACATGCACTTTGGCGTTGTCGCTTTGCTTTGCCAATACTTCATTATTAGAAACCTGACCAATACAGGCAATCACAGTATCTACAGCTAATACTTGCTTATCTCCTGCTACTGTAATGGTTAAACCATTTTTATCAAAACTATGATACTGACAATCAGCAATTTGTTTAACGCTATGTTGTTTAGCTACTTGGCGATGGATCCAGCCTGTTGTTTTACCCAAATCACTACCAAAGCGACCTGCACTGCGTTTTAACATATACAGTTGGCGATCATCTTTATGGGGTTTAGGTTCGCACTCAATACCCCACTGGCTTTTAAAGTCACTAATACTTTGCGACTTTTGCTCGCTTAAAAAAGCCACCATATCAAACCCGATTCCACCGGCGCCTAATATAGCAATTGACTTACCTAACTCTACTTCACCACGAATAACTTCATCGTAGGCAAATACGCGTTTACCATCACTGCATTCAATACTTGCCTCACGCGGCCTTACCCCTGTGGCAAATACAATGTCATCATAGTGTGCAAGCATGCTGTCGTCGTATTCTTTACCTAACTCAACCGTTACGTTTAAACGTTCAAGCTCATTAGTGTAATACGCTAAGGTATGATTAAAGTCTTCTTTACCAGGTATTTGCATGGCTAAATTGAATTGCCCACCCATTTGCATTTTTTGATCTATCAGCGTTACCATATGGCCTTTTTCTGCCAAATAACAACTTGATGATAAACCCGCAGGCCCTGCACCAACTACTAATACCTTTTTAGCTTTAGTCGTTTTTTCTAGTGGGTAGTCGAGCTCAAAAGCCGCTTGTGGGTTAACTAAACAAGTAGCACGCTTGCCTTTAAATACGTGATCCAAACACCCTTGGTTACACCCTATACAAATATTAATATGCTTTGATAACTGATTATTATATTTATTAAAAAACTCCGGATCAGCCAGTAATGGCCGCGCCATCGAAATTAAGTCGGCATCGCCTGCGTTTAGTATTTCGTTAGCTATTTCTGGGGTGTTAATGCGGTTTACCGCGATAACAGGTACTTTAATTACATCTTTTAAGCGTTTTGATGCTTCTTTAAACGCCCCAGGCGGAACCATACTTGCAATTGTAGGAATGCGCGCTTCGTGCCACCCTATTCCTGTATTAAAAATATCAACACCCGCTTTTTCAAGTTCAAGCGCTTGAATAGTTACTTCGTCAGGGGTAGAACCATTAGGAATTAAATCCATTACCGACAGTCTAAAAATAATTAAAAACTGCTCCGATACCTTAGCCCTAACCGCTTTAACTATTTCAACGGCTAAACGCATTCTATTTTCTAAACTGCCACCAAACTCATCATTTCGTTTATTCGTATGCGGTGCCATAAACTCATTAATTAAATACCCTTCAGAGCCCATTACTTCTACGCCATCGTAGCCTGCTTTTTCAGCCATGTAGGCTGAATGTGCAAAGTCTTTAATAGTTTTTTTAATTGAGCTTAACGACATTGCCTTTGGCTTATAAGGACTTATAGGTGCTTTAATTGCGCTCGGAGCTTGATTAAAAGGGTGATACGCATAACGCCCGGCATGAAGTAGTTGCAAACATATTTTACCACCATGCTTGTGTACTGCATTGGTGTAAGCACGATGTTTAAAAACATCGTAATAGCTATTAAAGGATGACGAAATAGGCGTTAATTTACCGCGCAAATTTGGGCTATAGCCCCCGGTAATTAACATGGCAGTACCACCTTTAGCACGTGCTTCGTAAAAAGCACGTAGGCGTTTGCGGTTATGCCAACCTTCTTCAAGACCGGTGTGCATTGAGCCCATTACTAAGCGGTTACGTAATTGTGTGTGTTTTAATTGTAATTGTTGTTCTAACATCCTGTGCCCCATTAACTGGTCTAACCTGTGTGCATTAATCAATTCTGCTTTAATACCGACCAATAAGCAATATCTGAACTTAGTATTTTAATAAACTGTTGCACATTAGGCTAACAATACCCATTTTTCGGCTATTACAAGCCTACTTTTTTAATTTCAAAAAGTGCAACTGAAGTTTATATTGATAAAAATGTGAATAGCAACAGTGGCATAATTAGCTTTATAAATACTTCGTTACGATTTAGCAGTTAAATTTATTTATATTCTGAGCTAAGATGTTTGTAATGTATTAGTTGTACCAAATTAAGGATCTATTTTGATTGCAAAAGTATTTAAAGGTATTTGGACTGGGATAAATTTTTCTCGTCGTTTAATACTCAACATTTTATTTTTATTACTGGTTATTGTTTTTATTGTGTCTCTTTCAAGTGACGGCGATAAAATAATTGTAGAAAATGGCTCAGTACTTAGACTAAACCTTAACGGCCCTATTGTTGAAGAAAAAACCTATATAGATCCTATTGAAGCAGCAATTAGTGATGCTACTTCAAACGCTGAATCACCGGGTGAAATTTTACTCGATGATATAGTTGAGGTTATTAACGAAGCCGCAAAAGACGACCGTATCAGCGTAATACTGTTAGATTTACAAGAAATGCCAAAAGCGCATTTAAATAAATTAAAACAAATTACCAAGGCACTTGAAGCATTTAAACAAACGGGTAAAAAGGTTATTGCCTCTGGTTATTACTACACTCAAGCTCAATACTACATTGCAGCACATGCAGATGAAGTCGCTATGCACCCTTATGGCAGTGTAGCAATTGAAGGCTTTGGTATGTACCCACTGTACTTTAAAGAAGCACTTGAAAAGTTAAAAGTAACGCAGCATATATTCCGTGTTGGTACGTTTAAATCGGCAGTTGAGCCGTTTATTCGCAATGACATGTCGGATGCAGCTAAAGAAGCTAATCGCGTATGGTTAACTGCACTTTGGAATGAATACAAACAAGATGTTGCTGCAGTACGTCCTTTTGATGAATCAAATTTTGACGAAACCATGGATGTATTTTTAGCAAAAATGACAGCTGCAAATGGCGACGCGGGTCAATATGCGCTAGATAATCAATGGGTCGACACATTAAAAACCAATCAACAAGTTCGCCAACAGTTAATTGATTTAGTTGGCGCTGATGAAAAAGGCAAAACTTTTAAACAAGTTTCATTTCGTCAATATTTAAGCCTAGTTAAGCCCCCTGTTGTATTTGATAACCCAATGACAGAAAAAGTCGCGGTAGTTGTTGCTAGAGGTACAATTGTAGATGGTGAGCGCAAAGCCGGCGAAATTGGCGGCGACTCTACAGCTGCACTACTGCGTAATGCACGTTTAGATGACAAAGTTAAAGCCGTAGTACTGCGCATTGATTCGGGTGGCGGCAGTATGTTTGCCTCTGAAGTTATTCGCGCTGAGGTGTTAGCACTTAAAGCAGCAGGTAAACCTGTTATTGCTTCAATGAGCTCTGTTGCGGCTTCTGGCGGTTATTGGATTGCTTCAGCAGCGAATGAAATTTGGGCTGCGCCAAGCACAATTACCGGCTCTATTGGCGTATTTGGCACCTTTATGACCTTTGAAAACACCTTATCTAACCTTGGTGTTTACTCGGATGGCGTGGCAACAACCGACATGGCTGGGTTTTCTATTACTCGCCCGCTTGATGACAAAATGGCGCAAGTAATTCAAATGAGTGTTGAGGAGGCCTACGGACGCTTTTTAGATGTGGTTGCAGATGCACGTAACATGACACCTGAGCAAGTTGATAATATTGCCCAAGGCCGTGTATGGATCGCAGCAAAAGCACAAGAGCTAGGCTTAATCGATAAACTAGGTGATAAGCAAGACGCAATTAAAGCGGCAGCAGCACTTGCTAAACTAAATCATTACGATGTTAAAACGATTAAACAAAGCTTGAGCCCGCAACAAAAAATGATTCAAGATATTTTAGGTAATGCGTCGGTTAAATCTATGCTTGGCAGTAACAACGCAACAACCTCGGTGCTTGCAACGCAAGCTAACTTACAAAGTGTGGTTAAGCGTTTAAGTAGTGAAATAGATAACCTTAAAGATTATAACGATCCACAAGGTGTTTATGCGCGCTGTTTAGCTTGCTCTGTCGCACAATAAAAGTGCATCTGCCTTTATAAGCAGTTGTATTTAAAGTTATACTAAGCCCAGTTATTTTACTGGGCTTTTTTTATGAAACGTAAACGCATTTACATCGCTTACACTGGCGGTACAATTGGGATGAAAAAATCGAGTCGCGGCTATATTCCTGCAGAAGGGTTCTTAACTCAGACTGTGGTCAATAATGCAGAATTTAACCGTGAAGAAATGCCACTTTTTGATATTCACGAGTATTGCCCTTTAATTGATTCCTCTGATATGACGCCTGCTCACTGGCAGTTAATAGCAGATGATATAAAAAACAAATATCAAGACTATGATGGCTTTGTTGTCCTCCACGGCACCGACACTATGGCGTATACCGCCGCCGCCTTATCTTTTATGTTTGAAAACTTAACTAAGCCTGTAATCGTTACCGGCTCACAAATTCCCTTGTCGCAATTGCGCTCAGACGGGCAAGTGAATTTACTCAATGCTATGTACTTAGCAGCAAACTACCCTATTGCTGAAGTAAGCTTATTTTTTAATAATCAGTTGTTTCGTGGTAATCGAGCCACTAAAGCCCATGCCGATGGATTTGATGCATTTGCCTCACCAAACCTTGAGCCTTTAGCGCTTTCAGGTATTAATATTCAACTTATAAAAGGCCAATTAAGCCCCTATGTTGAAAACGATTTACAAGTAACCCCCATTACAACGCAGCCTATTGGTGTGCTGCATTTATATCCGGGTATTAGTACCGAGGTTGTGAAAAGCTTAGTAAACGGTAGCATTAAAGCATTGGTATTATTAAGTTTTGGCGTAGGCAATGCACCACAAGATCCTGAATTTTTAACTATTTTAGAGCAAGCCAGCAAGCGCGGCGTTATTATTATAAATTTAACCCAATGCATAAAAGGTCATGTAAATATGGGCGGCTATGCAACGGGTAACGCGCTCCTTAATATAGGTGTGATCAGTGGTTACGATATGACATTAGAGGCTTGCTTAACTAAGCTGCATTACTTATTAAGTCAAAACCTTGAAGTAGAGACAATTCGCCACTTAATGCAAGACAATTTACGCGGTGAGTTAACCCGTTAATTTAGCGGACTTAAAATTAAAAAAGCACGCTAAATTTAGCGTGCTTTTTTTGTCGTTTTAATAATTAACCTGAACTCTGGTTGATTAACGTACTTTCGCGTCAATCCCAACTAAGTCTGTTAAATGACACACTTCACCTGTATGGGTTTTAACCCCATGCTCACCAAAGTAATCACGCTGGGCTTGTACTAAATGCCCATTACTTGGAGTGGTTAATGTAGCAAAGTAAGTTTGCGATGAGCTAAGCACCGGAAACGCTAAGCCTGTCATCATTGCTTGGCCTGTTATTTTACGCAGTGCAAATACTTCTTTATCAAGGGTGTCAATAAATTCAACGCCTTGTGCAACACTATCTAAATAATCAGCACGAATAATACAACCCGCACGCCATGTTTGCAGTGTTTTAGACAAATCTACTTTCCACTGATGCGTACGCGACGCGCCTTTAATTAAAGCCAAACCTTGGCGATAAGCAAGTAAACTCGCTAAGGTAAATGCATCTTTAAGCTCAACTAAGTCAATTTCAACTTTAGTGGTTGCTCTATCGGCGTAAGTCATCTCTTGTGCAGCAGTTGTGTCATAAACATTCGTTAAATGACGTGCTTGCACTGCAGCTACTAAAGACGGTACTGCAATACCAAGCTCTAATGCATTTTGCGCAGTCCATAAACCTGTGCCTTTAGCGCCCACTTTATTATCAATTAAGTCCACAAGTGGTACATTATTTTGATTTTCAAGTGACAATATGTGGCTAGAAATAGACAATAAGTAGCTGTTTAAATGCTCTTGCGACCATTCGTCAAAAATTTCTGCTACTTCTTTAGGTGAACGCCCAGTGCCATGACGCAGCAATTGATACACTTCAGCAATAAGTTGCATTAGCGCATATTCAATGCCGTTATGAACCATTTTTACAAAGTGACCACTGGCTGATTGGCCCACACGAGCGAAACACGATTCACCCTTATAACTTGCAGCAACCTTTGTAAACCATGGCTCGACACGCTCCCAACCACCTTCAGATCCGCTTGCCATCATTGCAGGACCATGACGAGCACCTTCTGCGCCGCCTGAAATCCCCATAGTGGCAAACTCAAATTTATTTTGGTATTTAAGCTTGCGGTTAATACCGTCTTTATAATTACTGTTACCACAGTCAACTATAATATCGCTGCACTGTACGCCTGCTTCTATGAGTTCACTGCATACAGCATCAACCAACTCGCCCGCAGGAACAAGCAACAAAATAGAACGCGGTGCTTCTAAACGTCTAACCATGTCTCCTAAATCAGAAACAATGTGCAGCTTATCAGCTAAACCTTCTGACTTAGCGCAGCTCAATAACTCTTCACCCGCATGGGGGTTTTTGTCATAAGCGACCAGCGTTATGCCCTTTTCAATTAAGTTTAGGGCAAGGTTTTTCCCCATAACGCCTAACCCTACTAATGCAACTTGCATTTAGTGCCCTCCTCGGTAACAACTAATTGGTTAGTTAATTTAAATAAATACTTTGGCACGTGTATTATATCATGAGCAAAAAAATATACTTTTATCACAATGTAATTATATCAAACAACAGCGGACTCAGGGGGAGAAATAGTCGCTAGATTAAAAATTTATAGATCATTGACGCCCCCTGACACCGGTGTCATAATGATCGCACATTCATTTTGTATATAATAGTGGCAATACAATAAAAATTGCTCATAACTAAAACTTTACCTGCTAATGGTAACTGCTTTATAAAACAAAATAACCGTCAATCTGCTTAAAATTAAGCATACAGGAGAATTAAATGCTAAGACGCACAAAAATAGTCGCGACACTAGGGCCTGCTACTGATAGAGATAACAACTTAGAAAAAATTATTTGCGCAGGTGCAAATGTCGTACGTTTAAACTTCTCGCACGGTGTGGCACAAGATCACAAAGACCGCGCCCAAGCGGTACGCGAAATTGCTAAACGCTTAGGTAAACATATTGCTATTCTTGCTGACTTACAAGGCCCTAAAATTCGTGTTTCTACCTTTAAAGAAGGTAAAGTAACCCTTGCTGTTGGTGCCAAATTTACCCTTGATGCAAAAATGGAGTTAGGCGAAGGCGATATTAACGCTGTTGGTATAGATTACAAAGAACTACCTAACGATGTAAGCGCTAATGATTTACTGCTGTTAAACGATGGCCTTATTCAGCTACGCGTTAACGAAGTTGTTGGCCACTTAGTACATTGTACTGTAACTGTTGGCGGTGTTTTATCTAACAATAAAGGGATTAACCGTTTAGGCGGCGGCTTAACTGCGCCGGCATTTACAGAAAAAGACAAAGAAGACCTACTTACAGCTGCAGAAATTGACGTTGACTATATAGCCGTTTCATTCCCACGCAGTGGCGATGATATGCGCTACGTACGCTCACTGGCTGAAGCCGCAGGTTCAAAAGCGCAGTTATTGGCAAAAATTGAACGTGCAGAAGCCGTTGAAACACAAGAAGCCGTTGATGATATTATTCTTGCGTCTGATGCGGTCATGGTTGCCCGCGGTGATTTAGGTGTTGAAATTGGTGATGCCGCGCTAATGGGCAAGCAAAAACTCATTATTCGCCGTGCGCGCTCATTAAACCGTACCGTTATTACTGCGACGCAAATGATGGAGTCGATGATCGACAATCCAATGCCAACACGTGCTGAAGTAATGGATGTTGCCAACGCAGTGCTTGATGGTACTGATGCCGTAATGCTTTCGGCTGAAACAGCCGCGGGGGATTATCCTGAAGAAACAGTTGCAACTATGGCGCGAGTTTGTTTAGGTGCTGAGTCGCAAAAAGAAACGCATGTTTCTAAACATCGTTTAGACAGTCGTTTTTCAAGTAATGCAGAATCTATCGCCCTTTCGGCTATGTATGCAGCAAACCACTTAGATTCAGTAAAAGCAATTGTTACCTTAACTGAATCAGGTAGTACGGCTAAATTAATGTCGCGTATTAGCTCAGGTTTACCTATTTACTCGTTATCTCGCCATGCCAGTACACTAGGACAAACTGCGCTATACCGTGGTGTTTATCCAGTATTTTTTGATTCTACTAAAACTGAAAAAGACGGCATGGTTAAAGCGGCACTTGCAACACTTGTTGAACAAGGTGCTTTAGAGTCTGGCGATACAGTTATTATTACGCACGGTGACTCTATGGAAACTGTGGGCGCAACTAACACCATGAAAATTGTTACTGTAAGCTAATATTTAATACAGTAACTTAAATACAAAAAGCGAGCTTAGCTCGCTTTTTTTGTATCTACTCTACAATCACTAACTGAAATATTAACTCGCTAATGCTGCTTTTACTTTATCGCGGTAGCTACGGCTTACTTTAAGCTCTTGACCGTTTTCAAGTACTAATAAATATTCACCACTTACTTGAGTGACCAATTTACTGATTTGTTTAGTATTTACAATTGCACTGCGATGCACGCGTACAAACAACTGCGGATCAAGCTCTTGTTCAAGCTCTTTCATGGTTTTACGTAATATATGCGTTTGCCCATCTTGGCAATGTAGGCACATATAATCACCCGCAGCATCAACCCATTGAATAGTAACAACTGGCACACGAATTATTTCGCCCTGCTCTTTTACGGCAAGCGACTCTGGGTAACGTCTATCCGTTAATGTGTCGCCTGTGGCTAATTTTTTAAGTATTTCTTCGCAATTATTACCTGTGATCCCAGCGACAAAGCTTGCTAGTTTTTTCTTATGGGCGTTGTCTTGCTGCGTTTTTAAATAAGTATGCACTTTTTCTACCGCCTGCTTAAGTCTGTTGTCATCAACGGGTTTTAAAATGTAATCTAAAGCATGTATTTCAAATGCTTTAACTGCAAACTGATCAAAAGCAGTAACAAAAACAATAGCTGGTAATACTCGTGTACTTTCGCTTAACGCGCGTGCAACTTCAAAACCGTTCATACCAGGCATTTGAATATCTAAAAAAATGAGATCTATTTTTTGATTTTTACATATTTCAATCGCATCGGCACCGGAACTACATTGTTTGATCACTTCAATGTCAGCAAACTCTTCAAGCCTTACAGCTAAGCCTCTACGTGCTAATGGCTCATCATCAACTATAAGTGTTTTTATTTTTATCATTACTTTACTGCCTTCTCAAACGGTACTCGCAGATTAACTTTTAACCCACTTGGCGTATTATGCGATAATACAAACGAATAATTATTTTCGTAGAGCGTTTTTAATCTATCCTTGGTATTTGCAACGCCTACACCTTGAGCATTTACCAACTGACCATTAATTAGTTCTGTTCCTGGTCCATTATCACCTACTTCAAGTAATAATTCATTAGCAAACACTTGCGCCTTAATATCTATTACACCGCCCTCTACTAAGTGTGCAATTGCATACTTAATCGCATTTTCTATAATAGGTTGTAAAATCAAGCTCGGCACTAATGCCTGCTTTGCTTGCTCACTAATTTCTATATTTACTTTTAAGCGTTCATCAAACCGCACTCGCTCTATTTCTAAATAAAGCATTAAGGCATGTAACTCTTGCTCTAGCGGCACTTTTTTAATTGGATCTGTATTAAGTGTATAACGTAAAAAGTCGCTTAATTTTGACACCATTAAATTAGCATCTTTGTTCTCTTTTACCAAAATTAATGTAGAAATAGCATTGAGGGTATTAAATAAAAAGTGCGGATTTAACTGATACCTAAGCATTTTTAATTGAGCTTCGTGCGCCATGGTAGTGGCTTTTAGTGCTTTTTGACGCTCACTTTGTAATAGCTGGTAATACTTAACGCCAAAGTATAAACCACTCCAACATAAAATTATGTATACCGAATCTAAGCCTTGCTGCAGGTAGTAAAACCATTCTTCTGGCCGATAGCCATGGCGGTATATTTCCCATAAATTAAATTTTTGTACCACAGCCCATAAAGTGCCCGTAATATAGGACGCGCTAAATACAACCAGCATTAATACCCAAGGTGAGGCATGCCAAATTTTTCGGTAAATATAGCGCAGCGGCACTGTCATTAAACAGCCTGCGTAGGCATTTAATAAAATAACAAATACGTAAATATCGCGCATTTCAAATACTTTAGAGCCGATATAATTTACCAAGGCGTAACCAATCCAGCCTGCTACTTGCAAGAGCCAAAAAAAACGCTGTCTGTTATCAATCAAAGATTGCCAATTCAAAATAAATTATTACCCTATGTATTTGTCACTATTATATCGAGTTATGTAAACGCTTAGCACTACCAACCATCTTGCTTTTTAAGAGCCTTGCCGCAAACAGGTATTGATCGCATCTATTGTTACGCATAAAAAAGCGAAAGGAATAAACCTTTCGCTTTTAACGTATTTATTAAATTATTGCTTAATTTAAATTAAGCAAGCTTATCTGATACCACTTTATAGGTTGGATCTTCAATTACATTAACTTGAACTAAATCGCGTGCTTTATGCAGCAGTTGCGTACAGTCTTTACTTAAGTGTCGTAGGTGTAATTTTTTGCCTGCTTTTTTATATTTATCAGCTAAGCTGTCAATTGCCTCAATGGCACTGTGATCGGCCACACGACTATATTTAAATTCAATAATAATATCGTTAGGGTCGTTCTTTACATCAAATAATTCAACAAAGTTTTTAACCGAACCAAAAAACAGAGGTCCATGTAATTCATATACTTTAGCACCTTGTTCATCAATATAGTTGGTTGTGTATATATGCTTTGCATGCTGCCAAGCAAATACCAATGCCGATACAAT
Source organism: Pseudoalteromonas sp. K222D (assembly GCF_017653575.1). Classification (NCBI taxonomy): domain Bacteria; kingdom Pseudomonadati; phylum Pseudomonadota; class Gammaproteobacteria; order Alteromonadales; family Pseudoalteromonadaceae; genus Pseudoalteromonas; species Pseudoalteromonas sp. K222D. The sequence goes on along the minus strand of NZ_JAGGDL010000010.1, from coordinate 31,509 downwards.
CACACCCACACACACTGCAATGGCTAAGTCGGTAATAACGGTAACACCCGACACTAATACAATTACAAATGCATCAGACAGTGGTACACGCTTCATCATTTTAAAGCTTGCCCATTCAAAAGTACCCAACACCACCATAAACATTACACCAACCAAAGCAGCCAGTGGGATCATTTCAATTAAACCTGAGGCAAAAATAATAAACGCGAGTAATATTAGCGCAGCACTAATGCCCGATAAACGCGAACGCCCACCTGAGTTAATATTGATCATTGACTGACCTATCATGGCACAACCGCCCATAGCACCAAACATGCCACAGGTAATATTTGCAGCGCCTTGGCCTATACATTCTTTGTTACTATGCCCACGCGTTTCTGTTATTTCGTCAATTAGGCTCAGCGTTAATAAAGACTCAATTAAACCAATTGCCGCTAAAATAAGTGCATAAGGAAAAATAATAATAAAAGTATCTAGGGTAAATGGCACCATAGGAATATGAAATTCAGGTAAACCGCCAGCAATCGTTACCGCTTCATCGCCGGTCATCCCTTTTAGGAAATCAAGTACAGTGTGCGCTTCTAAATCAAAGCCAATAACCAAGGCTGTAACTGTTACAATAGCAACTAACGACGATGGGATTGCTGTAGTTAATTTAGGTAAAAAATGAATAATAGCCATGGTTAGTGCCACTAACCCCAACATAATATACAGAGGATTCCCTGTCATCCATTGCTGACCGCCCATGCCATCGGGAACTTTAAACTGCCCCAACTGAGCTAAGAATATAACGATGGCTAAGCCGTTCACAAAGCCAAGCATTACCGGATGCGGCACCATACGAATAAACTTTCCGAGCTTAAAAACTCCAGCCAGTATTTGCAGTATGCCCATTAGCAGCACAGTGGCAAATAAATATTCAACCCCATGATCAAATACTAAACTTACCATAACAACAGCTAAGGCTCCGGTTGCGCCAGAAATCATGCCAGGGCGACCACCGAAAATAGCCGTAATTAAACCAACGATAAACGCGGCATAGAGTCCAACTAAAGGTTCTACATTTGCAACAAAGGCAAACGCAACAGCTTCTGGGACCAAGGCTAATGCCACGGTTAATCCAGATAGGATATCGTTTTTAGCAGAGCTTGGCGCTTTGCTGAGTAAGTTAAACATTGAGTTCCTCAAGTGTTTTCATAGACGGGTAACAAAAAAAAGCGCTGAATTCTATCAAATTAGCGCCCAGTTAACAATTGTCAGTAGGGCATTAACGCTAAGTAATAAGTACTTAGCGTTAATAGATATTTGGTTACAGAGGTAGAGCGGTACTGCGTTTAACGCAAGTCATGGTCACATTAGAATGTACTTCTTGAACGTACTCTAAGCTAAGCAAGTTATCACGTACAAAGTGCTCATAGCCCTCAATACCTTGTGAAATAATACGCAGCATAAAGTCCATGGTGCCTGCCATAGTGTAACATTCCGTTACTTGATCGTAACTCAATATTAGTTTTTCAAATTCAGCAAGATTCTTTTTACCATGGTTCGATAAACGCACGTGAGCATAAACCAGCATATCAAAGCCCAGCTTTTTCTCATCTAAAAGTGCAACTTTACTTTTTATGTAACCATCTTGCTCTAGCTTAGCAATACGGCGCCAACAAGGAGATTGCGACAAACCTACTTTATCTGCTATTTCAGCGGTTGATAAACTAGCATCTTGCTGCAAAAGTGCCAAAATTTGGCGATCTACGTGATTTAGAGACATTTTATTTCTTATTTATCAGATAAACTGGCTAAATTATACATGTGTTTTAAAAAACAGTCTGCTTGTTTTTGGCAAAAAAATTATTTACTCAGCATTAACCAAACTGCCCACTTATAAAAGGATTGTTCTGTTTTTCGTAGCCTACGTTCGTATCGCTGCCATGCCCTGCAAGTATGCGGGTATTATCGGGGAGCGTCATTATTTGCGTTTTAATTGAGGTAATTAACTGCTGAGCATCTCCTTTTGGGAAATCCGTGCGCCCTACTGAGCCTTTAAATATTACATCACCCACAATAACACACTGCTGTTGTGGCTGATAAAACACCACATGACCAGGAGTATGCCCAGGGCAATGCCTTACGATAAAGCTCAACTCCCCAACGCGTATTATATCGTCGTGTGCTAGCCACTCATCTGGATAAAAAGCAGTAACCGCTGCAAAACCAAACATTTGTGCTTGCATTGGTAAATTTTCAAACCAAAAGTGCTCATCTTTATGTGGGCCAATTATTTTTACGCTATAGGTATTACGCAAGGCATCAGCCGCACCAACATGATCTAAATGGCCATGCGTTAACCAAATTGCTGTTAACGTTAAATCGTGCTGTTTTAATGCCGCCACAATTTTGTTGTAATCGCCACCTGGGTCTACTACCACAGCTTGTTTGCTTTGCGAGCATGCAATAATGCGACAGTTTTGTGCAAAAGCAGTAACGGGTATTGTAATTATATGCATCTTAAATTTCTTTATCTTTTTGCTCAGCAAGTACAATGTCTTCTTCAAAAGACATTAATATTGGATATTTTAAATAAGCTTGATCGTAAAATGGGCTCTGCTCATATAACCAATTTAAGCGCGCATCGGCATCTTTGGCAAATACCTTATCGTCATTAATCTTTTTATCGAACGCGAGCGCTAATTTAGGATTATTTTTGAGCATTTGGCGGGCATAAGGAATTAATGCATAGTTTTCCATGTACTCAGTACGCTGAAAAATAGTATTAAATTCGCCCCACGCAAAAAATGAGTCAGGCGCTTCGGGGTGTAATAAATGCACCGCCAACTCGCCTGCTTTTTGCTGCGTGTTCACTTGATACCAGCCATTTAAATCAACATTAATTGCAGCAACATAATCAAAGTTTGCGGAGACTCTAAATCGCCCTTCAAAGGGGGCTTTATCAAAAGTGTAATCTTTTACTTTCGCTACTTTTAATGGTTGAGTATTTACCCCCTCAAGCTGAGTAAACTCCACACCATGCAATTTAAGTTTTGCTACAAGGTCGCTATACACTGGCGGAATAAAGAATGCTTTAGGTACTTCAACTGTATGCAGCACCTCTTTTTGCCAATAAATAGGAAGATTAGTGTAGTCTTGCTTATTACCTAAATATTTAACTTCTACTTGTCCAGAAAGTGCATTTTGTTCTCGCGCGTAACTTATGCCTTTAAATTCTATTTCGTTTGCTTGCTCAGCATAGCCGCGCTTAACACTAAGTTGCTTAGGAATAAATGCTTGCTCTTTTTTTACCGCAGCTAATAATTCATTACTATGCTCAGCAAGCGCACTTATTGCGCCATCTAAAAACACATACGTCCCCAAAACTCGTTGTTTATAGGGTTTTAATGAATGGTTTTCAACGAGAATGGTCGGTAATGACTTTAAGTCTCCCCAGCCGTTAGAGTATCTTGGCGTAGCCACCCAACCCGCTAGGCCACTTTTAAACTCGCGCTTGTCCATAACAAATACCAGTGGTCCTGGTATATGTCCTTGCGATACCAGCTTTTCATCTATTAAAGGTTTAAAAAGTTGATTGAGTGTATCTGATACCGCCGGCGACTCGCTAGCAAACACCGGATTGTAGCCATAGGTTACATCGTATTGATAATCTGCACCGTCGGTTACATGTACATCAATATACAAATTAGGGTTGTAGTCGTTAATTACTTTTAAAACACTTTTAATTTCTGGTGTATCGAGTTTAGTAAAATCACGATTTAAATTTAGATTATTGCCATTGGTTCTAAAGCCCATTTTTACCGGACCGCGCTGATTAATACGGTTAAATGCACTACTGCGCTCGTGGCCATCTACGTTTAAAATAGGAATAAATAAAATATTAACGTTTTTTAATATATCGCGGCGCTTACCTGTTGCTATATCTCTGAGCAACATAAACATGGCATCTTTACCGTCAATTTCTCCGCCATGAATACCGGCTTGAACAAAAATGGTTGGTTTAGTATCGTTTGCTATTTGACTGGCTTGAAAATACCCTTGCTCGCTGGCAATCAACATTTTTATAGCCCGTTGGCTATTGCTGTAACCAATTGTTTGAGCTTTAAATTGCGTTGGGTTCGCAGCAACCAGTCTGTCTACAAAAGCCATCGTCTCGGCATAACTTGGTGATGCTTCACCAGAGGAAAGTTCAAAGTCAGTGGTCAGTGGACCTGCTTTTTGCATTAGGGATATGCTTTGCCCTTGCCATGGCAACAAAGGAGGTAAATGGCTGTCATACGCCACACTAGCTGATAAAACCAATAAACTTGCAAACATAAAATTCTCTAACAAACGCCTTAATTAAATAAATTATATCAATTAAACATTTTTATATGATGAAAGTGCGGTGATTCAACAAAAAAAAGCAGCCAATAACATTTAGCACTTTGTTTGTGTTTAGCGAATTATTAAGGGGAACAATAAATTTACTAAAATTCAATATACTATGCAGTTTATACTAATGATAAAAGCAAACTGCGGAATAATTACTATACGCCGAACACAAAAAAAGGAGCCATAGGCTCCTTTTTAATACTTATATAAAAAAGCTTAAGCGGCCGCTAGGCCTTCTTTTGCTTTTTCAACAAGCGCTGCGAATGCAACTTGGTCATAAACAGCGATATCTGCAAGGATCTTACGATCGATTTCTACAGATGTCTTTTTAAGACCACTGATAAAACGGCTGTAAGACAGACCATTTTGACGTGAAGCAGCATTGATACGTGCAATCCATAATTGACGGAAAGTACGTTTCTTCGCACGACGGTCACGGTAAGCGTATTGACCCGCTTTAGTAACAGCCTGGAAAGCTACACGGTAAACACGTGAACGTGCTCCGTAATAACCTTTTGCTTGTTTTAAAACTTTTTTGTGACGTGCACGTGCGACAACGCCGCGTTTAACTCTTGCCATTTCTAAAAACCCCTATTAAGCGAACGGTAACATACGTGAAACTAGACCATGGTCATTTTTATGAACCATCATCTTAGGACGTAGGTGTAACTTACGCTTAGAAGTTTTCTTAGTCAGAATATGACGAAGATGCGCTTGTTTACGCTTGAAACCGCCAGAAGCAGTCTTTTTGAAACGCTTAGCTGCGCCTCTGTGACTTTTTAGCTTATAAGCCATTGCAATAACTCCAAATTGTATTGCATTTAAATTAGTAAGCAGGCGTGAGATATATTGCTATAGCTCCACTTTCAGGCCTAACTTACTGCCATGTTCCGGTGAAAACCCAGCATAAATGCTGCAATCTTACTTTAAAACCGGTTAACTCAGGTGAATATTTACATATTACTTGCAGACCTGAGCTATTTTCGGTGCGTATTATCGCTTAAAAATTATTTTTTAGCAACAGGCGCCATCATCATAACCATTTGGCGACCTTCAACGCGATTAGGGAAAGACTCAACAACTGCAAGCTCCTCCAAATCGCCTTTGATACGGTTTAATAATTCTATACCAATTTCTTGGTGAGCCATTTCACGACCACGGAAGCGAATCGTAATTTTAGCTTTATCGCCAGCTTCTAAGAACTTACGTAAGTTGCGCAGCTTAACCTGATAATCACCTTCATCCGTACCAGGACGGAATTTGATTTCTTTTATCTGGATTTGCTTTTGCTTCTTCTTCTGCTCTTTTAGTTCTTTGCTTTTTTCAAAGATGAACTTACCGTAGTCCATGATTCTACAAACAGGCGGCTCAGCGTTCGGGCTAATCTCTACAAGATCAACACCCGCTGCATCAGCCATAGTTTGCGCGTCTTTTAATGACTGAATTCCAGCTTGCTCGCCGTCAATGTCAATTAAGCGAACTTCTTGAGCTGTAATTTCTTCGTTAATACGATTTTTTTGGGCTGTTTGTTGCCCTTTCTTGCCGCCTCTAATAGTACGTTCCTCCAAGAATATCAATAATAGTAAGCGTGTAATTGGCTGTTTGTAAATGCCTTACACGCTCGATTTTTTATTGTCGACTTTTTATCTCTTCGCTAATTTTAGCTACAAAGTCATCAACATTAAATTTGCCAAGGTCTTCACCTGTGCGGGTACGTACCGCTACTTCTTGTTGTTCAACTTCTTTATCGCCAACAACAAGTAAGTAAGGAATACGCTTAAGTGTATGCTCTCGGATTTTAAAGCCAATCTTCTCATTTCTCAAGTCAGCAGTGGCTCTAATTCCAAGTTTATTTAATTTTTGTACAACTTCTTTAACATAATCGGCTTGTTTATCGGTAATATTCATAATTACCACTTGCTTTGGCGCAAGCCACGTAGGGAATAAACCAGCGTATTCTTCAGTTAAAATACCAATAAAGCGTTCAATAGAACCTAAAATAGCACGATGTATCATAACTGGGGTGCGGCGTTCGTTATTTTCAGCAACATAAGTTGCGCCTAAACGACCCGGTAATGCAAAGTCTAGTTGCACTGTACCACATTGCCACGCTCTGTCTAAACAATCGTACAAAGTAAATTCAATTTTAGGGCCGTAAAATGCGCCTTCACCTGGTAGGTAATCAAATTCAATCTCGTTTAGTTTAAGTGCTTCGGCTAATGCCAGCTCTGCTTTATCCCACATATGGTCTTCACCAATACGTTGCTCTGGACGTGTTGAGAGCTTAACCACGATTTTTTCAAAACCGAATGTTTCATATGTATCATAAACCATCTTAATACACGCTGAAACTTCGTCCATTATCTGCTCTTCGGTACAGAAAATGTGCGCATCATCTTGGGTAAAGCCACGTACGCGCATTAAGCCATGTAATGCACCCGATGGCTCGTTACGATGACAACAACCAAACTCAGCCATACGTAGTGGTAAATCGCGGTACGATTTTAAACCTTGATTAAATATTTGTACGTGACCTGGGCAGTTCATTGGTTTAATCGCGTATTCACGCTTTTCAGACACTGTGGTAAACATAGCATCTGCATATTTTTCCCAATGACCTGATTTTTCCCATAACGAACGGTCCATCATCATTGGACCTTTTACTTCTTCGTAATCATATTCACGTAGCTTTTCACGCACAAAATCTTCAAGCTCACGGTAAATGCTCCAACCATCGTTGTGCCAAAATACCATACCTGGCGCTTCTTCTTGCCAATGCCATAAATCAAGTGCTTTACCAATACGGCGGTGATCACGCTTTTCAGCTTCTTCAAGGCGTTTTAAATACGCTTTTAGTTGCTTTTTATCGCCCCACGCTGTGCCGTAAATGCGTTGTAGCATTTTGTTTTCTGAATCACCACGCCAATATGCACCCGCTACTTTCATTATTTTGAAGTTTTGGCAAAATTTCATGTTAGGTACGTGAGGGCCACGACACATGTCTACATATTCTTCGTGATGATATAACCCTGGACGGTCATCTTTAGCGATATTCTCATCCAAAATTTCTATTTTGTATGTTTCACCACGCGCTGCAAATACATCGCGTGCTTCTTGCCAGCTTACGGTTTTTTTAACTACATCGTAGTTTGTTTTAGCAAGTTGCAACATACGCTTTTCAATCGCGTCAAGATCATCTTGAGATAACGACTGTTCCATATCAATATCGTAATAAAAGCCGTTATCAATAGTAGGACCAATTGCCATTTTTGCATCTGGGAAAAGCTGTTTAACCGCATGCCCAATTAAGTGTGCACACGAGTGACGAATAATTTCTAAGCCGTCGTCGTCTTTTGCGGTGATGATTTCAAGGCGCGAATCTTCACTTATTAGGTCACATGCATCAACACGCTCGCCATTAACACGGCCAGCAATGGTCGCTTTAGCGAGTCCTGGGCCAATATCGTTGGCAACATCTAGCGTACTTACTGGGTTTTCAAAACTACGTTGACTTCCGTCAGGGAGAGTAATAACTGGCATTATAAATCCTTGCTACAGTGGTGACACCTACAATGTATCACGTGTATTTTTTAAATTAATTAAATGAGAATGACTCGACAACGCTCTTACGAATAAGCATTGACTATTTTTCGCCAAATTTGGCTAATGTAGATGCTGAGTCTGCTCAACTACAAAAAAGATATTGTCGCGTGCAACGCTACTAATTACAAGTTTAAAGCGGCTAAAACACCTGCTATTTTGTTATAAAGGCTAAATTAATAATGTTTCGGCGCAGATTTTATTGCATCAATATAATAAATCTAATCGCCGTTAAATTTACAACTGACTTAAGTGCTTACTCTCGCAATTTAATGGATGTTGCGTATAATACTGGGTAATTAAGTTATATTAGAGAATAGTAATGAGAACATGTGGTGTAGATATTACCGGTAGTGATGTACTACTTTGTATTTTAAGTAAAGATAATGACGTATTTGATATTCGCGACGTGCGCCAAACACGCTTTACCTTAGGTAACGGTAACGACACAGAAGTAATGCGTAAGTTTCAGTTTGATTTTGCCAAGCTAATGCAAGATTACCAAATTGATTCTGTTGCAATACGTCAACGTGCTCCAAAAGGTAAATTTGCTGGTAGTGCTAATGGTTTTAAAATGGAAACCGCGATTCAGCTAATCGAAAACCTTGATGTAAAATTATTTACAACAACCGAAATTAAAGAGCAAGTTAAACGCAACCCTATCCCTATTGATTTTGAGGATACCGGTCTTAAAAAGTATCAAGAAAATGCTTTTGTAAACGCTTACGTTTATATTATGAAAAAAACTTACCGCAGCGACGAAATGTAACCTCATTTAGTAGTTGCTAAAAGCGCGTACTTACAGTGTAAGGCGCGTTTTTTTTGCTTTATTTTTGCTTATTTCATTTTCAGCAACAAACCTAAGACATTAGTCTACCCCCCTTCCCTTTGTCGACAATATATGTTTATTTATCATTCAAGCAATTCATATCTACTGATACGGAGAATGACATGAATGTAACAACAAAAGCGGTTAAAGAAATAGAAAAAATAAACCCTATGCCGCTATTGCAGAGTTATTTTAAAGGAATACAAAGTACCCCATTAACCAAACAAACCATAGGTGACTACTTCGACAGCATTGTCGACAATACCCCCGACGCATTAGCCGTGGTTGTGCACCATCAAAACATTCGCTTGAGCTATAAAGAATTTCAGCATCAAGTTAATCAATTAGCAATGGGTTTACTTGCACTGGGTATTAAGCCTGGAGAAAGAGTAGGTATTTGGTCACCAAATAACATCCAATGGTGTTTAACTCAGTTCGCCACCGCTAAAATTGGCGCAATTATGGTCTGTGTAAACCCAGCTTATCGCCCCAGCGAATTGCAGTACGCTTTAAACAGCGTTGAGTGCACCACCTTAATTACTGCTTCCGAATTTAAAGGCAGCAACTATCTGCAAATGCTACAAAGTTTGGCGCCAGAGCTAGCAGAGTGCGAAAAAGGTCAGCTTAATGCCGCTGCTCTTCCCACGCTTAAAAACGTAATTAGAATTGGTGATGAAGCAAGCCCTGGCATGTTTTCATTCGCTGAAGTAACCGCACTTGCAACTCAAGAACATAAACAGCAGTTAGATTCAGTCGCCGCAACTCTTAATTGCAATCAAGATATCAATATTCAATTTACGTCTGGCACCACTGGCAACCCCAAAGGGGCAACGCTTACCCACAAAAACATTTTAAATAATGCGTTATTTGTTGGTGAAGCCATGCACATTACCAATAAAGATAAAATATGCATACCTGTGCCACTTTATCATTGCTTTGGTATGGTACTTGGCAGTTTAGTGTCTATGAGCAAAGGGGCTACAGCAGTTTATCCTGGGGATGCATTTGATCCGAAAACAACTCTCGAAGTAGTACAAAATGAAGGCTGTACAGCACTGCATGGTGTACCGACCATGTTTATTAGTGAGCTTGAATTAAGTAACTTTAATGATTACGACTTAAGTACATTACGCACTGGTGTAATGGCCGGCTCTACCTGCCCAGAGCAAGTAATGCGCAAAGTACAAACTTTAATGAATATGCACGAAGTAGTTATTGCATATGGCCAAACTGAGTGTAGCCCTATTAATAATATTACTGAAACCGACTCATCAATTGAGCGCCAAGTAACCACAGTAGGCCGCGCATTAGCGCATACCGAAGTTAAAATAATTGACGAGCTAGGTAATATTCAACCCGTAGGGCAATCGGGTGAGGTATGTAGTCGCGGTGCAGGTATTATGCGCTGCTACTGGAACGATGAAGAAAAAACCAAAGCGACTATAGATCAAGATGGTTGGCTGCATTCTGGCGACTTAGGGGTAATGGACAGTGAGGGCTTTGTTAGTATTGTTGGCCGCATTAAAGACATGATAATTCGCGGCGGAGAAAATATTTATCCCCGCGAAATAGAAGAAGTGCTTTATACCTACCCAGGTGTTCAAGATGCCGCTATATTTGGTATTAGCGACGAAAAATACGGTGAAGAAGTATGCGCCTGGATCCAACCAAAAGAAGATGCGGTTTTAGATGAAGAGCAAATACGGTTATTTTTAAAAGACAAATTGGCTTACTTTAAAGTGCCTCGCCATATTCGTTTTGTTGAAAATTACCCTATGACGGTAACCGGTAAACTGCAAAAGTTTAAAATGCGCGAACAAATGCAAGAAGAGTTAGCAGAAAAAGCATTTTCATAATTATCAACTTTAACAATGCGCAGCCTAAAACAGGCTGCGCTATCATTATAGCAAACGTGCACTAACTAACCTGAGCTCCGGATAATAAACTTATCTCAAGCAGCTGTCTTCAGCGCTAACTGCGTTGAATTTACTTGCAATAGGCCAGCTATTGACGCGTAAATTCGCCTTGTTTTCACTGAAAACCTCTGGCTAGAGAAAATAAAATTAAATATAACGATGATTCAATATGTTAGTAAATCTCTTAACCAGAGTTCAGGTTAACTATAAATCAAGCATACGCTTTTTTAGCCTTTCTAAGTCAATCGCATTGGAGCGTACTGTGAGCTTAATATGGCTATATTCATATTCTTCTTTAATGACACTCATGGTCGAGCGAATTTCACCCACTATACCTTTGGCGGTGTAAGGAATAATAACCTCTTCTTCAATCATGTCTCTTTGTGCAGTATCAACAATGTACTTATGTAGTTTAGCTATATCAGCAGGGTTACGTGTTGATGTCATCATAGCATCAGGAAATTCAGCCATTAATGCTTGTTGTTGCTCATCGCTAAGTTGGTCTGATTTGTTCAGTACTAATAACTTTTTACTGCCTTGAACACCCACTTCTGCCAATACATTATGCACTACATCAAGTTGTGAGCGAAAAGACGCATCCGATGCATCAACTACATATAACAACAGCGACGCATCATGTGCTTCGGCTAAAGTTGAATGAAATGAAGCAACTAAATCATGCGGTAGTTTTTTAATAAAACCAACTGTATCTGATACTAATATGCGTGGTTGCGTTATTGGATACAAAGCACGAACTGTGGTGTCCAGAGTAGCAAAAAGTTTGTTTTCGCCCTCTACATCACTGCCCGTAATTGCGCGCATCATCGACGATTTACCCGCATTGGTATAACCAATTAAAGCCACTGAAAATAGCTCTGAGCGCTGTTCTCGTCTGTCCATCATTACATCTTGAACATTTACCAGTTCACGCTTTAACTCAGCTAATTGGTCGCGTACTTTACGACGGTTAAGCTCAAGCGTTGTCTCCCCTGCGCCCTTACCCATTTGGCGTTCTTTATCGCCGGTAGACGTTTCACGCAGACGCGGCGCTACATAGTTAAGGCGAGCAATTTCAACCTGTAATTTTGCTGTTTTAGTACGCGCATGGCGGCTAAATATTTCAATAATTATGCCGGTGCGGTCAAATACTTCCACACCTAACTGGTTTTCCACATTACGTAGTTGAGAAGGCGTTAAATCGCAGTCAAACACGACAACATCGGCACAAGCAAAATCTAAACCGTCTGATGGAATTTCTGATGGCATGTCGGATAATGGATCGTCATCAAGAAAATTCTCACCCTCTTTCTCATCTGCAGCAGAACCTTTATTACCAGTAAGGTGCGCTATTTCAGCCAGTTTACCTGAACCCAGTACATTTACTTTTTGGGTAGAACTTTGCTTTTGTGATTGTGTACCAACTACTTTAAAGCCAAGAGTGGTAACTAGGCGTGCCAATTCTGCAAGCGACTCAATTGCTTCATCGCCTTTAAAGTGAGGTGTACTAATAGAGATAAGTAATGCGTTAGGAAGTGATGCTTTTGCAGTTAGTTGCATAATTTTTTATGTTAATGCACCGCGAAGTGCAAACCTATTTTCATTCGAAAGTAGCCTGATCCTACGCTGTTATAGCTTGGCTTTATAGCGTTATAACTAACTTAAGCGGTTATTTAAATAAAACACCCCATAAATAGCTAAATTTATGGGGTGTTTTTAAGTACAGGCTCTCACAGCAATGAGCTGCAATTGCTTTAAACTAAAAAAGTTAAACTACGCCTTGCTCTATCATTGCATCGGCAACACGGCGAAAACCAGCAATATTAGCGCCAAGTAACAGATTAGTAGGTTGGCCAAATTCTGCCGCTGTTTCGTTAGCAATATTAAAAATGTTTTTCATTATGTGCTGTAATTTTGCATCCACTTCTTCAAAAGTCCAGCTTTGCATACTGGCATTTTGCGCCATTTCTAATTGGCTGGTTGCAACGCCGCCCGCATTAGCAGCTTTACCTGGGCCGTAAGCTATTTTGGCTTTAATAAAGCAGTCAATCGCGTCTTTGGTCGAAGGCATGTTTGCACCTTCACTCACCAAAATACAGCCATTGCTTAGTAGCGCTTTTGCATCGCCTTGAGTTAACTCATTTTGAGTGGCACACGGGAACGCAGCATCGGCTTTAAAACGCCACACTGCATGCCCATCTTCTGGGTAATCTGCGCGAGCAATATAAGTAGCTTCTGGGTAGCTTTCTTTATATTTGCTTAAACAGCCACGTTGCTGCTCTTTTAATTCTTTAATAAGCGTTAAGTCTATACCCGCGTCATGAAATAGTGTACCGCGAGAGTCACTACAGGTAATTGGTTTTGCATTTAATTGATACAGCTTTTCCATCGCATAAATAGCAACATTACCCGAGCCCGAAATTAAACAACGTTTTCCTGCTAGGCTATCATCGCGGTTTTGTAGCATGTAGTTTGCAAAGTACACTGCGCCGTAGCCAGTTGCTTCTTTACGAACTAACGAGCCACCCCACATTAGGCTTTTACCGGTTAACACACCATCGTAACGCCCTGTTAAACGCTTGTACTGGCCAAACAAATAACCAATTTCGCGTGCGCCAACACCAATATCCCCTGCAGGTACGTCGGTAGTTGGGCCAATGTGGCGGTATAACTCGTTCATAAATGATTGGCAAAAACGCATTATTTCACCGTCTGAGCGCCCTTTTGGATCAAAGTTAGCACCGCCTTTACCACCACCAATAGGTAGGCCGGTTAATGAGTTTTTAAACACTTGCTCAAAACCCAAAAACTTAATAATACTGGCATTAACACTCGGATGAAAACGCAAGCCCCCCTTATATGGGCCCAAGGTAGAGCTAAATTCAATGCGATAGCCTTTATTTACTTGAATATTACCTTCGTCGTCAACCCAAGGTACACGAAACATTAGTTGACGCTCTGGCTCTACCATTCTTTCTATAATGGCTTCTTTTTGATAATTTGTAGTTTTTGCAAAAAGAGGTTCTAAAGATTCTAGTACTTCTTCAACAGCTTGATAAAACTCACTTTGCGCGGGGCTAGTTTGCTTTAATTGAGCTATCGTACTATGTATATAATTCATAATTATTCTTCCGTGTAAGCTATTTTTAAAATTTGAGAATTCGGGTAAGTATGATTGAGTTTGTTTTTTGAATATAAATCTATTTTAAAATCATAATTTTCATACACCTTACCATTAGAAAGAGTGGTGTTGCACGTCATTCAAGTTGAATTATTTTACTGTTGTGTAAAAATAAAACAGCGACTAGCCGAATTTTTATTCACTTTAACGATATAAAAATACAGTGCGCGGTTACTAAAACCAAACATACAGCTAACAAAGGAGGTAATTACTTGATATTTAAATGATCTCATTCAATTGCTAGTTTATTAAGCGGTATTGAACAATTTTAAAGTAGGCGTGCAACAAGTTGAAATATATTTAACTTAAAAACAACAAAACGCTAAAACAAGGGCTGTTTTAGCGTTTTGAAAGAGTAATGGCTTTACCTTGCTTACTCAGCAGTGCTTTGTGGACGAACCTGCTGTTGTACACCCGTTAAAAATAAACGAAGTACCTGGTTGTTACATACGCGGTAGTGCTTGTTATCTACTTTACGAGAAAACGCGCTTAGCTCATGCTTACTCAAATTAAAGTCAACGAGTGCCAGCGTCGCAATCACATCTTCCGCTTTCATATTTAAAGCAATACGCAGCTTCATAAAAATAATATTGTTATTTAACTTGCTCTCAGGAGCAGGTTGCTCGCCTTCGCGCTTACCACGTTGCGTATTAATAAAACCATTTAAAAAAGTTGCAAACTCTGTATCACTTATTTCAGTGTAAGCTTCTTCGCCTTCTTTAGTTAACCAAGCAATTACTTGCTCTGTAGTAACCGTATGCTCAGCTGCAGCAAAAACATTTACCATAGCGGTGTCGGTTAAATTAAAAGTGTAGCGAATGCGGCGTAAAATATCGTTATTTGTCAAAGTAAATCCCAGAGTAGTAAATGCTAACCCAATGGTTAGTTATTGTTAGCTTGTAAATAAGCGCCCTAGTTTAACAGACTTGCCAATACTGCCCTATTAATTTTTATTTAGCAGCGCACACGCTACCAATGCAGCTAATTACCCAGCACTTTTGCAGGGTCAACTCTTGTTGCTTGCCACGCCGGATAAATAGTAGCTAACGCCGCTAAAATAAAAGTAACAACAACTGTTACCACAATATCTTGCCACACTAACTTACTGGGTAAAAACTCTATAAAATAAACTCCTTGAAGTGGGTTTGCGCCAAAGAGTTGGCTGAGCCAAGTAAATAATTCGCTAATATTTATTGCCAGTACCACACCAATTAAGCTGCCTAATACCACACCTACAAAAGCTTGCGTTAACCCCTGCATTACAAAGGTAGCTAAAATGGTACTGTCTTTTGCGCCCATGGTTTTTAAAATAGCAATATTGCCTTGTTTTTCGCGTACTTCCATTACCAATGAGGACACAATATTAAAACTTGCCACAGCTATAATTAAAAACACCACAATATAAACTATGGTACGCACCATTTGTATATCTTGGTATAAGCTGCCTTGCGTTCTAAACCAACTAGAAATGTATACATAGTCGTCTATGGTTTGCCCTACCCGTAGCGCAATTTGATGCGCGGTAAATACGTCATCAACGCTTAGGCGAAGCCCGGTTACTTGGCTTTCATCGTAACCTAATGTTTGCTGCGCTTTATTAAGGTGGATAAATGCAGCTGTGCTGTCTATTGGCCCACCCATTTCAACAATACCTGCAAGTAACAGTGTTACTCGCTTAGGGGCTAATAATGACTGCCCTTGCTGAGCTATTTGAGGAATAAGTAAGGTAATACTATCGCCCACGCTGGCATTGAGCTGGTTAACTATTTGCTTGCCTAAAATAACTTCATCAATGCCAAGCTGGCTCACCAATTTGCCTTTGGTAAATTGATTAATAGCCGACACGCTCCCCTCCAATGAAGGCTCAACCCCGCGTATTTCTACTGCTTTTAATTGGCTTTTAAATTGCGCCATGCCGTTAACTGCAATAAATGGCGCGGCGCCGGTTACATGATCTTGCTGCTGAAGCTGCTCAACTTTTTGTGGCCAATTAGCAATTGGCCTATTAGGCGCTACATATTCAACCTGCGGCACTACGCTTAATAAGCGATGCACTAATTGCTGCTCAAAGCCATTAATTACCGACAGCGCAACTATTAAAACCGCAACGCCCAATAAAATACCCACAGTAGATGCTTTAGCTATAAAGCTTACAAAGCCATTTTTTTCATCTTTATGACCAGAATACGCTCTAAAGCGTTTACTTATAAACGCACTAAGCAACATGTTGCGACTCTTTAATAGTAAGTTTTCCATCATCTAAATAGGCTATTTTACCGAGTTTGTCGGCCAGCTCTAAGTCGTGTGTTACCACCACAAAGCTGGTATTTAAACTTTTATTAAGCTCATTTATTAAGTCGTATATTTTAATCGCGTTTTGTTTATCTAAATTACCGGTTGGCTCATCGGCAAGCACTAATGCCGGTTTAGTAACGAGCGCGCGCGCAATTGCCACTCGTTGGCGCTCACCACCAGACAGTGCCGACGGCTTATGAGAGCTACGATGTGCTAGGCCCACTTTTTCAAGCATTTCTAATGCAGCTACTTTCGCAGCTTTAGCACTTAGTCCTTTAATTAAAAGCGGCATAGCTACATTTTCTACCGCGCTAAATTCCATCAGTAAATGATGAAATTGATAAATAAAGCCTAAGTTTTTATTTCTAAATGCCGCTTGCTCTGTACGGGAGAGCTTAGCCACTTCTTGATTTTTAATTTTAGCACTGCCAGATGTTGCAGTATCGAGCGTACCGAGTATATGCAATAAGGTACTTTTACCCGAACCAGAGCTGCCCACAATAGCCAGCATTTCACCTTGTTGCAGGGCTAAATCAACCCCTTTTAATACTGCAACTTGGTTACTACCATCTTGATAAACTTTATTTAAATTTTCACAACTAATAACTAAATCATTCATAACGCAATACCTCGGCTGGTTTTACTTTTGCGGCTTTGCGCGCTGGGTAAACAGTGGCTAAAAAGCTCATAGCAATACTCGAACAAGCGATAACAAATAGGCTTGGCACATCAAATTTTACCGGCAACTCTATACCTGCCATCAAATTTAACCCTACTAATGCTAATAACTCATTAATATATAAACTAAGTAATACACCTAAAAATGCCCCTACTGCGGTGCCAATCACGCCATTATAAAGTCCTTGCACCATAAACACTTTTTGTACTTGCGATGGTGTTAAACCCAAGGTTTGTAAAATAGCGACTTCGCCTTGTTTTTCACTTACCATCATCGTTAGCGCAGAGACAATATTAAATACCGCAACCAGCACAATAAGCCCTAATAACATCGACATAATCCGTTTTTCCATTGCTACAGCAGCAAATAATGTGCCTTGGCTGCTGCGCCAATCTGTATAGGTATGATCTTTTAATATTAGTTTGCTGGCCTGTATAAATTCATCCAATGCAAAGGGTTCATACAAAGAAATACTTAAATTAGGTGCAGTGTTTTGATCCAGCTTTAATACGCGTTGCAACGACGCACCACTGGTAAAAGCCAGCCCCATGTCAATTTCAGAGCCGGTTTCGTAAATGGCTGCTATTTTAAACAAGCGTTGGCTAGGCATACGCCCAAGCGGTGTATAGGTAGAAGCATTTGGCATAATAACCCGCAGCTTATCTCCCAAACCAACACCTAATTTACGGCTCAGGTAGCGACTAATGGCAATGCTATAGTTTTTATTAAGTACTGTTTGCCAATTTCCTTGTACTATTTTATCGGTAATTTTATAGAGCGAGCCGTCATCGCCATATAAGCCTTGCAGCAACACACCGTGTAAATCTTTATTGGTTTGTAATATAGCTTCACCATGCTGATAAAGGCTTACAGTACTTACATAAGGAGATTGTTCAAGATCTGCTTTTAAACTACTCATTTGCGCTGCAGTACGCTTATTAGCTTGCACTTCAACGTGCGGAATAAGCCCAAGCATATTGGTTTTTAAGCTGCTTTCAAAGCCATTCATTACTGAGCTGACAGTAAATAATGCCATTAAGCCAATCGCAATACCGGCAATAGAAAAAAACGAGATAAATGAAATAAACGCATTCCCTTTTGAGGAGCGACTATATCTAAGCCCAATAAACAAACTAACCGGTTGAAACATATTGTTTTTAAACACTTATCCTAAAAATAGTAACTTATAATAACACGAATAATCCGTACTTGGGTATGCCACTAAATGTAATAAATATTTAAAAATCTGATACTTGGCTAGAATAAAAATTAAATGATTAACCCGCTATTAAGCTTTTAGTGCTGCGACTAAATAATCAAGTAGCACCCTTACATTAGTTGCCACAAACTGTCGAGGCGGATACACACCCCATACCCCTTCTTGCAGCGGCTGATAGGATGTTAAAATAGGCACTAACTGCCCTGTTTTTAACTCGTTTTCAATGTAGTAATTAGGGAGCTGAATAATCCCTAAACCTTTTTTAGCGCCATCTACCAACGCCCAGCCACTATTACATTGCAGTCGCCCAGCTATTTTAATATGCTTTTCGCGCCCTCCTTCGTTTACCCGCCAATAACGGCTATTCCCCACTAAACATTGATGATTTATTAGCTCACCTAATGTGTGTGGCTCGCCAAATCGGGTTAAATAATCAGGGGCACAACACATAATAAAACGCCGTGCACTTAAGCGCCGTGCTTTTAAGCTCGAGTCTTTTAAATGCCCCAGTCTAATAGCCAGATCAAAACCACCTTCTAATAAGTTTTCTTGCTCATTACTGAGCGTAGCAACGACTTCTACATCGGGGTGGTCGTGCATAAAATTATGCACTATTGGCATAATAAAGCTCTCGCCATACATTACCGGGGCTGTTAGATTAATTTTACCTTTTGGCGTACTTTGCTGTTGCGCTAAACTTTGCGTGGCATCATCCATTGCATGTTGTAAATGCTTTATTTGGTGTAAAAACACCTCACCTTCTTTGGTCAAAACCACTTTACGCGTTGTGCGCGTTAGCAACTGTGTATTTAAGCGTTGTTCAAGCGCACTAACATGGCGGCTAATATGCGCAACCGACAGCCCAATTGCTTTGCCTGCAGCGGTAAAACTACCTTCTTCACCTACCGCAATAAATTCGTCTATTCCATCCCATCGTGCCATTGTTACAGTTCTGAAAAAGTGTTTTAATAAAATTGAGATTATCATTATTTGAGAAACAAATACAATAGCTACATCACCCAAGAAAATTGGGTCTACAATTATTATCTACCCACTACAAAGGATAAGCACATGTCAGAATTTATTAAATCAAAAGCAGCTATTGCTTGGGGTCCTAATCAACCACTTAGTGTTGAAGAAGTTGATGTGATGATGCCTAAAAAAGGCGAAGTAATGGTAAAAATTACCGCTACTGGTGTATGTCATACCGATGCATTTACATTATCGGGTGAAGATCCTGAAGGTATATTCCCTGCAATTTTAGGCCACGAAGGCGCTGGTGTTGTATATGCAATCGGAGAAGGCGTAACCAGCGTAGAAATTGGCGATCATGTTATTCCTTTATACACCGCAGAATGTGGTGAATGTAAAATGTGTACCTCGGGCAAAACTAACCTGTGTTCTGCTGTGCGCGAAACCCAAGGTAAAGGCTTAATGCCAGACGGTACAACACGTTTTTATAAAGACGGTCAGCCAATTTACCACTACATGGGTTGCTCAACTTTCTCTGAGTACACAGTACTGCCAGAAATCTCTTTAGCTAAAGTAAACAAAGAAGCGTCTTTAGAAGAAATATGCTTACTAGGCTGTGGCGTAACAACAGGTATGGGCGCAGTAACAAACACAGCTAAAGTAAAAGCGGGCGACACTGTAGCTATTTTCGGTTTAGGTGGCATAGGTTTATCAGCTATTATTGGCGCAAAAATGGCCGGTGCGAGTCGTATTATCGGTATCGATATAAACAACTCTAAATACGAGTTAGCAACCAAGCTTGGCGCAACCGATTTAATTAATCCAAAAGACTTCGACAAGCCAATTCAAGACGTAATTGTTGAAATGACCGATGGCGGCGTTGACTACTCGTTTGAATGTATTGGTAATGTTGATGTTATGCGCTCAGCACTTGAGTGTTGTCATAAAGGTTGGGGTGAGTCGGTAATTATTGGTGTAGCAGGCGCTGGCCAAGAAATTGCTACTCGTCCATTCCAATTAGTTACTGGGCGTGTATGGCGTGGTAGCGCATTTGGTGGTGTTAAAGGCCGCTCACAACTACCTGAAATTGTAGAACGTTACATGGCTGGCGAGTTTGCACTAAATGACTTTATTACCCACACAATGGGCCTTGAAGACATTAATGATGCATTTGATTTAATGCACGAAGGCAAAAGCATTCGTACCGTTATTCATTACTAAGCAATAAACCAATCGCTTGTATTCACGGTGTGGATATAAGCGGCTTTTGAGGATTATCATGTTAGAAAATATCTCAAGTGTAAAAGTATCCGGTGGCTGGCATAAACAATATACGCACAGCGCTGTAAGCACTCATTGTACTATGCGTTTTGCCGTTTTTTTGCCGCCCGGCGCTAGTGAAAGTAATAAAGTACCGGTACTTTATTGGCTTTCAGGTTTAACCTGCACCGACGAAAACTTTATGCAAAAAGCAGGCGCATTCAAAAAAGCAGCTGAGCTAGGTATTGCTATTGTGGCACCCGACACTAGCCCTCGTGGGGATAATGTTCCTAACGAAGACAGCTACGATTTTGCTCAAGGCGCTGGGTTTTATGTTAACGCGACACAAGCCCCTTACAACACTCATTTTAATATGTACGACTACGTAGTGAATGAATTACCCGCGCTTATAGAGCAGCACTTTCCAGTGACTAGCACAAAAGCAATTAGTGGTCATTCAATGGGCGGCCACGGTGCGTTGATGATCGCCCTTAAAAACCCACAGGATTATGTTAGTGCCTCGGCGTTTAGCCCTATAGTAAACCCTATTAATTGCCCATGGGGCGTTAAAGCGTTTACGGGTTATTTAGGAGCCGATAAAACAACATGGGCACAATACGACAGCTGCAAATTAATGGCTAAAGCTGAGCAAAGTAACTACTTGCCAATGTTAGTGAGCCAAGGCGATGCCGATAACTTTTTAGACGAGCAATTAAAACCACAAAATTTAGTGGCTGTTGCAAAACAAAAAGACTACCCACTGACCCTAGAAATGCAAACCGGGTACGATCATAGTTACTTTTTTATCAGTAGCTTTATTGATCAGCACTTGGTATTTCATCATCAGTATTTGTCTGCATAACAATATTATTGTTTGTAGTAATAATGTGTAGAGAACCCTCTACACATTATTTTAAACTATTAAAAAAACGTCCTTACTTGCATCAGTATTCACTCGCCTTTTATTACCCTACTTGCTGTGGCTCTACCCATAAGCTTATTTAGAGCATGCTGACCTTGTAAAATAAAATCAAATTTTAAATTTTAACGGTGTTAAACAAAGCACATTACTCATCCACTTCCTTTTTTATAAACTCCTTAACAAAACCAATTAATTGCAGTAAATATATAATCAAAAAAGGGAATGCACCTACAATCGCAACGCTGTGATTTAAAGGCTCGTTATTTTGAACTAATAATACGCAAGCATACAATCCCAACGCAAACGACCAGGCGTATAAACTCCAAGTATATGTTTTATTTGCGCCGCTTAATTGGCGTATAACCAAAACGGCAGAATCATCAGAGGTTGCTAACGCGCAGTAATAACGCGTTTTTTCAAGTTCAGTGGCTGTATTTATTGTTTTTTTTAAAAGGCAAGTGATGTACATAATTACCTTTAATATAAGTAAAAGAATATGGATATTCAAAAGCGATATCAAACTAACTCTTAGTAAATAGTAGTGTAACTATTACCAAGCCAGGCAAAATAAAAATAAAGGCAAACCTAAATTACTGAATTTAAATATTAAATAAATGGCTTACAGATTGCTAGCTAGTTATTAAGATTAACTAAAAAGGCAAGATCATGGAAATTGATTTACAGTGGCACGAAATCGTTGATAATCTGATTCACTTAGGCATAGCTTATTTACTCGCTTTGCCAATGGCCTACGACAGAGAGCGCAGCCAAGATGGTGCGGGGCTGCGTACCTTTCCGTTAGTAGCGGTTGCATCATGTGGTTATGCGTTAATTGCGTTGTCTGTACTTGACTCCTCTGAAGCACAATCAAAAATGTTACAGGGGATCATTACCGGTATCGGCTTTATTGGCGGTGGCGCAATTTTAAAAAATAACCAATCTACCTCAGGTACTGCCACCGCGGCGAGCATTTGGAATATGGGTTTAATTGGTATTGCTGTGGTCTACAGTCGCTACGAAATAGCTATTTTACTGGCCATTATTAACTTTATAACATTACGCTATATTAAAAAGTTTAAGTAACCTCTTAATTTTATATCTTAGTGAAAACAAAAAAGGCGCTATAAAAGCGCCTTACCAAACAAGAATGTGTGCTTAAAACATGTCTTGATAGGGATTTTTTGTATTAAAAGCAATCGCTTTTTCAAAGCCAGGAAGGTGTATGCTTTGCTCATCTATAACAATGTCATTGTCGTCAATTAAGCCATCACCAAAACGATAAATTAGTTGGTATTGGCCTAAATCAGCTTGTGATTGATAGCTTTGTTGCGCTGCTTTTACAGCCACATTTTTATTAGCATAATCATTCATAACGCTTTTTCCATGGCGCTTGGCAAGCATTTGCAGTGTTATTTTTGCAGACAATACTGTAGCGGTAGCATTGTTACCACCAAAGCCTTTTGAGTTAATAAATGCAATATCCATATCACCGCAATCATAGTGGCTGTTTCTAATATCTAGATGATCAGCGTAAACATCGTCGGCTATTTTATCTATAGTCGTAATACCAGGCATAATATTGTGGCTAAATACACCTAATGCTATAGCTAACTGATCGCCACTTGCAGGAGCAATAGTATGGCCAACATATGCTTTTGGCGCAGTTACTTTCCAGTTATCAATAGCAAAGGTTTGTGCCACTTTATGATAAATTAATGACTCGGTTACACGGTTTAACGGCGTACTTGAA
Source organism: Pseudoalteromonas sp. K222D (assembly GCF_017653575.1). Lineage (NCBI taxonomy): Bacteria > Pseudomonadati > Pseudomonadota > Gammaproteobacteria > Alteromonadales > Pseudoalteromonadaceae > Pseudoalteromonas > Pseudoalteromonas sp. K222D. The sequence goes on along the minus strand of NZ_JAGGDL010000010.1, from coordinate 8,509 downwards.
CCATGGGCTAATATAAAGCTGCGCTGTTGCAGGGCTTCTTTACCTAATAAGCTACTTGCCAGTGCCGCCGATTTTGCCATAGTAATGTAGTTACCCGGCCCTGGTGAAGTAATTGACTTTTTAATCCCGTCGGCATTTACAAATACATCTGGCACACACCCCATAATGTCAGCGCCTAACTCTAGTGCTAGAGCATCATCCATTAAAATAGCCACTTGCGCGCCTTCACCTAGCGTAAAGCCACAGTTTTCGCCAAACGGACGGCTACTTTTACGATAGTCGGGCTCATCTGTATTACTTAAGTTATCTAAACGGCGCAAACCTTCAACGTTTGCCAGTGCGCTCATGTTACCAAAGCCTTCTATAACCTCTGGCGTAATAGCACATTCAACACTGGCTACCACAGCAACGCGAGTACGCCCTGCTTGTATATCGTTAACCGCTGCACGTAAGTTATATAAAAACGTAGCACATGCGCCCGAAGTTGAAAACGTAGTACCTACGTTGCCCGTTACATACGCATTAATAAAGTCGGTCGACATAGTATTTAAACCCAGCGCTAATTGCTTAGTGCTTACGCGGTCGCCTTGCTGGCGAGCTTTAACTAAGCCACCTAAACCTGTGTCATCCATTTGGCCAATAACAGACGCCGAATAAGTACCAATTTTGTCTGGCTCTACGCTATTCATTATATGTTGCCAATCAAGTCCGGTTGATTTAATAGCATCGGTAGCAGCAAAAATAGTCGCTTGCAAACCACGTGGCTGATAGCGGCTGTTATACATTACAGACGGATCAAACCCTGTAGGAAACTGCCCTGCCGATTTAATCGGGTTGTCGCGAGTTGAAGCGTGTTTAACATCTATATCTGCGGCAATAGTAACTTTAACTTTTTTACCTTCGAGCTGCTCTACCTGCCAACTTGCAGGTACCGGTTGTGGTAAATCGCGAGCACGGGTTTCAAACACAATAGCATTCTCATCCGAGTTGCTTAGCGTCATTTTTTGCTGCCATGGGGTAGCGTCTGGATCAAAATGTTCGTTTTCGATTTTACGAATAAGCGTACCGGCAATTATTTGTTCACCAAAACGTGCTTCTATGTCGCTTTGCTCAACATTGTTACCTTGAGTGTCTTGTAGTTGATTATCAACAACACTAACTAAATTCATCAAGGTGGCGAGGCCTAAAAACGTTTCTTGACGATCTTGTGCACTTAAACTGTCTAACACAATACGGCGGTAACCTTGGTGAAAAGAAGTACGGCCAGCGGCATTAATGCCTCCCATGCCTACAATTACGGGTAATGCGGTCATAATTTACCTTTAAAAAACGTGTTATAAGAATATGACACTAGTTTAAATGGATTGCGCACCACGCTTTGTGCTTTAATAGCCAAATATTAAGCATAAAAGGCCAACCCTAACTGATCGGAGCACCTATATGACTGATAAACAGAGTAACCCCCCATTAAATATAGCTATTGCTGTTTACCAACACTTATTAATAACGAGTTTAACCCTCCCTATAGAAATGTTGAGAGCGGGCGAAGCCTTTGCAAAAGGCCATATTAATAAACAAAACTTTAGGCCACTCGCTATTCATTTAGTTGCTAAAAACCTTGAACCAATAAGTAATCGTACCGGCTTGGCAATCCTTCCCGATTGCGCCACCAGCAATACCCCCAATTGCGATTTAGTAATAGTGCCCGGTATTTGGCGAAACCCGCGCCCAGTTGTACGCACTAATCAAAATATAGTTACTTGGCTGGGGCAAAGTTTTACAAATGGCAGCCATATTATAGGTGTAGGCACTGGCAACTGTTTACTAGCAGAGGCCGGGTTACTAGACGGGCACCCAGCAACCACCCATTGGCATTACGCTAAACAATTTAGTCACGACTACCCCAAGGTACTGTTAAAGCCTGACTTTTTTATTACTCAATCCGAGCGACTCTATACCGTAGCCAGCCTAAACGCCCTAGCCGATGTAATAGTGCATATTATTAGCCAATATTATGGCAAAGCTGCAGCGCAACATGTTGAGCGCAATTTTTCCCACGAAATACGCAAACCCTACGAAGATCAGCGCTATCTTGAAGGCGCGGTTGACCGCCATCCCGATGAGTTAATTGCCCAAATTCAATTTTGGTTAAAAACCAACTTAGCAACAGAGCTTAATTTACAGGATGTAGCCGCACAGTTTAATTTAAGCTATCGCTCTTTTACGCGGCGCTTTAAAGCAGCTACCAACCAAAGCCCTATTGAGTATTGGCAACAGTTACGAGTAGAAGGTGCTAAAGAGTTGCTCGCTTCGTCAAATTTATCAATTCAAGAAGTGGCATTAGAAGTTGGCTATAACGATCAAGGTCATTTAACGCGAATATTTAGAAAAATACTGAACCAAACACCCAGTGAGTATCGTAAAGTAGTGAGAAAAAAATTGTTTGGCTAATACTTTAAAAACAAGCCAGGCTACTGTATTAATATGAACCATTAACTAAAACACAAGGAAGTTGGAAATATGCATGTAAATTTTAGTGAAAATTTACTATTAGATATTGAAGCAGAGACTGATCTTAATACTAGACTAACTCGGTTGCTAGCACTTATTCGTAAACACCTTAATATGGACGTTGCTTTTATTTCTGAGTTTAAAGACTCTAAACGTATATTTAAATTAGTTGATACCAAACGCCCTAACGAGATTGTGAAAGTAGGTAATTTTGATCCCATAAACGAAACCTACTGTAATAAATTAGCCAATAATGAACTAGATAATATAATACCTGACACCAGTAAAAATAGTATAACCCGCGATATGCCGGTTACTAAAAAGCTTAATATTGGCGCTTATATTGGGGTGCCAATTACCTTATCTAACGGCGATATTTATGGCACATTTTGCTGCTATAACAAGCAAAAAGACGACACATTAAACAAGCGTGATCTGGCGTTTTTAAATTTAATTTCAGATCTGGCTTCGCAGCTTATTGATACGCAAATACAAAATAATGAAGCAAAGCAACATATTAAATCTAACGTACTTAATATTATAAACACAAACAAGATTGAAATTTACTACCAGCCTATATATAGCTTAAACACAAATAAAATTTCGGGTTACGAATCCTTGTCTCGCTTTTTTGTTGAGCCCTATAGAACACCTAACATTTGGTTTGATGAAGCAGCACAGTTTGGTTTAGGTGAAGCCCTAGAAATGTTGGCAATAAACAATGTTTTAGGCAATATGAGTCATTTTAATAAAGAGGTGTATGTGTCAATTAACACCTCTCCAGAGCATATACTAAGTGGTGCCGTTGCCAATGCATTAGCTGCTATTTCTGATTGCAGCAATATAGTATTGGAGGTAACCGAACACTCTCCTATTGCCAACTACCATGAAATGTTAACAGCACTCGCGCCACTGCGTAAAAAAGGCATACGCCTAGCTATAGACGATGTTGGTGCAGGGTATTCTTCTTTTCAGCATATTTTGGAGCTACAAGCAGATATTATTAAGCTTGATATTAGCCTTACCCGAAACATTAATAGCGATCGTCGTAAATATTTATTAGCTAAAGCGTTATGCGGATTTGCTAAAGACATTGGCTGTAATATTATTGCCGAAGGCATAGAAACACTAGAAGAAATAAACACCCTCCGCAAACTAAATGTCGATAAGGTTCAGGGCTATTATTTAGGCCGCCCACAAGCACTTTGCGATGCTTTAGTGCATCAAAAATTAGTATTAAGTTAGTTATAAACTTAATTATAAAAACGCCACTTTATAAGTGGCGCTCTGTTTCATTTTCGCTCTTGCGATAATAGCGCTTTGAATAAATTTTAACTTTAGTGTGCACGCCTTTACTTAAGCTTTTAAACTTAGCTTCAAGCACATCAACACCGTATAAAATACCGACCACCAGCACAGAGAGCTTAATAGCTGCGCCCAAGTTTTCGGTGGCTATCATTACACCAATAGACGCTAACACCCATATGGTTGCTGCCGACGTTACTCCTACCACAGCGCCGTCTTTAGCTAGCATTACGCCTGCGCCCAAAAAGCCAATACCAGTAATTATTTGCCCCACTACGCGAGAGTGGTCAATTACATCGCCTTGTAAATTAAACGCAGTCGATAAAAACAAATAGGTACCTAAAGTAATTAACGCAGAAGTACGAATACCAACAGGTTTGCCACGTAATTGGCGCTCAATACCAATAATAGCGCCACAAAATGCCGCCGTACCAATTGCAGCCCATGAGTAAGGAGCTACATCAAATAAATCAGGTAAAAACACGTAATTTCCTCGTTATTCATATATGAATAATTTAATTTTATATTAACAATTTTTTGATTTAGCAATAGCCACTGCTGTTCTTAAGCGTTGGCTACCAAACGCCGACATTTTACTAAAGTCGCTGCGGGCAATAGGCACATATTGGCAATCTATAGCCAATTGACTATCACTTCCTGGCTCACAAAACGGATCATGAACATACACACAGTGCTCATCTAAATGCGTAACACACACCCAATGCGGTGATTTTTTACCATCAAACCGATAAGTACTGATTAAGAGCAACACGCTAAAATTTTGCTTCAGCCAACGCTCAATGTCTTCAAGCTCAACATCTTTATTACTAAGCGGTATTTTGGCAGCGGTTATGCCATCTACAAACTGCTGATGTACCGTTGCTAATACTACTTTTTTATTTTCACTGCGCACGCCATCTAAAAACAACGGCTCTAGGGTATTAACAATTACCTCGCTGTTAAAACCACGTTTATGTGCCGCCAGTGCTAAACCAAACGGATGGCAGCCGCCATGCCCAGAGGTCATAAAAATAGTAGTGCCTTCTCGCCATAACGACAACTCATGCGATTGAGTCAGTTCAGTGCTAGCATCTAAGCTCCCCATAGCCATTAACAACGCCGCAGGACCACAGGTAAACTCAGTAGTTTGCTGATACCACGGAGTTAACCGTGCTAACTTAAGCTCACTGGTTTTACGAATGTTTTTTTGCATGCGTAGCGCATCGCTGTGATCGTCGTAATAATCGCTATATTGACCAAACACCCGATAACCTAAGCTTTTATACAAACCAATTGCGCTGTCGTTATTTACAGCCACTTCTAAACGCAGATAAATTCGCCCACGCTCTGCGGTGGCTTTTTCAAGTGCAATAAGTAGCATTTTTGCAATGCCTCTGCCTTGCATGGTAGGTAATACAGCAAGCGAATAAAGACGCGCTAGACGAGTGCCTTTATGGCACCAAATTAGCCCATAACCGCATAACGCATTATTTTGCTCGGCAACTAATAAAATACCGTGCTTAGCACTTAGCCAGCGCTTTAAACTGCGCGGGCTAAGCTTATCGTTACTAAAGCAAGCATTTTCAAGTGCTGTAAGCGCGGTTAAATCACTGATAAGCGCTTGGCGAATAACCACTTGCTCAGTCTGTTCATTAACCACACTCTCAACCATGGCTTTTGCCATTAACCACGCCCCCTCGCTTCAAGGCGTTGTTTAAACTCATCCATAATGATCATATAAAGCTCATCGCCTAAATAGCCGTCTTCTACTTTATGATCAATACTTGGGTTATCGTTTACTTCAAGTACATAAGCACGCCCTTGATGTTCTTTTACATCAACGCCATATAAACCCTTACCCACTGTTTTACACGCTTTTAATGCTGCATCTAATACCGCTTTTGGTAATTCAAAAGTAGGCAATGTTTCAAAGCCACCCGAAAAAAACCGCTTTGCATCGTGGTTATAAATTTGCCAATGGTTACGCGCCATTAAGTAACGACACGCGTAAATTGCACGGCCATTTAGTACCCCTACTCGCCAATCGTATTCGGTGTACATGTATTCTTGTGCAAGCACTAAAGCACTAAATTCAAATAGCTCAGTTAACTTAGCTTCCAGCTCAGCACGGTTCGTTACTTTATATACCCCTTTTGAAAACGAGCCTTCTGGCATTTTCAATACTAACGGGTAGGTAAACGCCGCTTCTAACTGCTCAAGAGTCTCGCTTGACTGATCAGCCACAACCACTGTTTTTAAACTAGGTACTTTTTGATAGTTAAACGCATCGTGTAAATACACTTTATTACAACAACGTAAAATAGACTCCGCATCGTCAATAACCACTAAACCTAAGCTTTGTGCCTTGCTAGCAAGGCGATATGTTGGGTGGTCAATTGCTGTAGTTTGACGAATAAATAACGCATCAAACTGGGCTATATTGTCTATTTCGTCAAAGCTTAATGCTTGGGCATTAATACCATGTTTAGCCGCTGCTTTAATAAACTTTGCTATTGCGTCTTTATCGCTCGGTGGCACCTTTTCATTGTGATCAACAAGTATTGCCATATCCCAGCGAAAACGACGTCGCTCCGCAGTAATACGCCATTGCGTTTGGGTAAAGTTATTCAACTTAGCTACAAAATCGCTGTACTGTTGCTCATCTAATGACGATAACGACCCTTGTTGTAATAAGCCTTGGTTATCAACAAATAAAATAGGCGCCGGGTATTGTTTAAATACCGATTTAGCCGCTTTTGTTTGCTCATCGTTAGTGGCATTACCAAAGTATAGAGCGCCATCTATTTGGCCAACATTGTGCATAGGTGCTTGGCCGCTACGTAACGCATTTATTGTTTTTACACTTGGTAATACTTGGTGCTTACGCGCTTCAGCGAGTAGCGAGCAATAGTAACCTTTGCTCAAGTATTGGCTTGAATCACATAAGTTAATAATGCGAGTTTTAGGTTCATCACGTTTTGGATAGTCACGTAGGTAAGTATTAAACGTAATAACATTTTCGAATGATTGAGCAAGAGTTTGCTCGTTGTTATCAACCACAATTAAGGTTTTAAACACGACTTTTCCTAGTTAAGTCTAATTATAAAAGCATGCTTAATTTTTTATAATTAAGCATTAAAAATAGAAACACCCATCGTACTAAGTGGTGCATTGCGCGTGTCACTTAATAAGATGGGTGCTTTAGTTTAGGTAATCCTAAACCACATCTGCTTTATAAGGCCTTTTTGATAAACTAACAAACGAGATATTTTTAGCGTGAAGATGAAAATTATTGATTAACTATATTTTCCACCTAATGCAGATTAAAATACGCAAAACAGTACTTTATAAGAGTTAAAAATGTCGCTGCCAGCTTGCCCAAAATGCCAATGTGAATACGTTTACGAAGACCAACAACTGCTTGTTTGCCCCGAGTGCGCCCATGAGTGGAACCCAAATAATATAAACGATGAAGCCGCTATTTTAGTTAAAGATGCCAACGGCACTGTGCTAAGTGATGGCGATAAAGTGACAGTAGCCAAAGATTTAAAGATTAAAGACAGCTCGCAAGTAATTAAAATTGGCACCAAAGCGGTAATTAGAAGAGTGCTTGATAAAAAAGATCACGAACTTGATTCTAAAGTAGAAGGCATTGGCGAAATTATGGTAACGGCGAAGTTTGTGAAAAAGGCTAACTAGTTTGAGTAGGTCGGATAAATGGCGAAGCCATGCCATCCGACAATTAATTTATGAGCAAAATAGGTTGATTATTAGGCTAAACATCATCCAAATTAAACCTCGCGGATTCAAATCTGCAATTAATACCTAAATTTTTACTAGTTGCCCATGAGCCTGTAACGGATTCTGTGTAACTGCCATCTTAAGGCGTGTTGTTATACGCCTTTATTGGCTTATTATGTAACTGCTTTTTTCGTTCTTTCTATTGCGCTTAAAAAACCATCGACACCTTCATGCATAGGAGATTTATCTCCATGTTTTTTATCCAATGTATCTGATGCATTTTTCGATACTGCATCAATAGCTGAGCTAAGTAGTTTTTTCATTAAGTCAGGGTCTGACTGACCCAATGCTTCAATTTGCATTTTGAAATTTTGATATGATTTAGCTAATGCCTCTTTATGAGCATACTCTTGTTGTAATCGCTGACTTTCACTTCTTCTCTTAGACGCAAATAAAGTAAGCCATAAAACAGGTAACACAATAGGTAACTTATACAAAATGCTTGAAGCTAGCTTACTTAGGTCTGTAATTTCAACAAACTTAATAAAGAAAAATCCAACTTCTTGAGTGATAGATAAAAAAGCAACTAAAACTAGTACGGATATTGAGCTATAAAATAGCTTTGAATAATTTTCAATTGGTGTATTAAAAGACTCTTTAAGATCATGGTAGGCTGTGGCTAATCCTGCACTTGTTGCCCCAGGTAATAAGCTTTCAATTTCATCATTTAGAGTTTTATATTTTAATTCTTGTTGCTTTTTAAATTCTTCTAAATGTTTTTCTCTAGTAATAATTTCGGCCTTTAGACCTCCTTCGAAATTCCCTTCGTCATTCTTAATTCCAAATACATCTGAATGATATTCTCTAAAATCTTTGTAACTATTCACCAAGACAAATTATTTTCTAAGGATCTTTTTTAGCTATTGACTGATCCTGCCAGTATGCCAAGCTA